>JALXCG010000242.1 GCA_026991065.1 Gemmatimonadota bacterium
GCTGAAGAAGCCGCTGAGCGTGCCCGGCGCCGGCGGCGCCTGCGTCAGCAGCAGCGCCGCGCCGGCGGCGAAGGCCAGCAGCGCCACGGCGGCCGTGAGCTTGACCGGCATCCGCGCCGCCAGCGCGGTCGCCAGCAGGCCGCCGGCCGCCATCACCCAGATGCCGCCGCTCAGCTCCGGCAGGCCGCGCACCAGCAGCACCCCGCCCAGCAGCAGCGAAGCCAGCACCGCGCTGCCCCCGGTCACCAGCTCGCGCGTGGCGTAGGCGCGCGGATCGCTCGCCGATTCCTCGCCGGACCGCGGCCCGAGCGCCCGCAGCCAGCGGAAGTAGTAGACGAACTCCAGCAGCGAGCCCAGCAGCAGCGGCCCGATCCAGACCGCGCCGCCGCCGCGCGCCAGGCCGACCAGCGCGTCCCATTTGCCGAAGAAGCCGGCGAAGGGCGGCATTCCGGTGATCGCCAGCAACAGCACCACCAGCCCCAGGCGCACACACGGCTTGCGGCCGAACGCCCCGCGCCAGTCCTCGATCCGCTCACCGCCGTGGGCGCCCGCAAACCAGAGCAGCCCCGCCTTGGCCAGGGTGTGATTCAGCAGCAGCAGGCCGACCGCCGTTGCCGGAACCGCGCCGGTGCGGACGAAAGGCAGCAGGAAGACCAGCAGCCCCACCTGCGCCGACGACGAATAGCCGAGCATCCGCCGCACCCGCTTCTGCCGCCCGGCGATCAGATTCGCCAGCACGAAAGTGAGCATGCCGAGGGTGGCGACCGCATTCATCCACACGCCGCCGGCGGGGAAGATCGGCAGAATTTTCCACGCCGCGTAGAGCATCGCGTTGACCGTGGTGCCCACCAGCAGCGCCATGACCCCCGGGTCCACCCCGTCGTAGAGGTCGATGGCCGGTCCGTTCAGCGGAAAGAGCTTCAACTCGGCGGTCAGCCCCACCAGCAGCAGCACCAGCACCAGGCCGATCGCCCCCTGCATCGCCGCCGCCCCGGCCGCCCCGGCTGCGCCGCCCGCCAGTACGCCCGGCAGATCGCCGATGATCACATCGATATTCAGCGTGCCGGTCGCCTTGTAGAGGAGCGCCACCGCGAGCAGGATGAAGGTGGAGACCGCCGACCCCAGCACCATGTATTTGAAGCCCGCCTCCAGCCCCGAACGCTCGCGACCGAAAGCGACGATCGCGTAGGTGCCGATGGAGGTGATCTCCAGGAACACATAGAGATTGAAGAGATCGCGCGTCATGATCAGGCCGCTGGCCCCGACCAGCAGCAAAAGTTGGAGCACATGGCCGCGCACCGAGCGCTTCTCATCCCGCGCCGGCAGGTAAAAGAGTGACGCCAGCGCGGTCAAGGCGGCCAGCAACACCAGCGACGCTTCCGCCAGGTCGAAGCGCAGATTGATGCCGATCGGCGGCGCCCAGCCACCGGTGTAGATGTCGATGGCGGGCGCGCCGCCGGCGAAACCCAGGGCGTGTTGCAGCGCCACCGCCGCCACGAAAAGAACAGTTGCCGCATGCACCAGCCGCGTGGCCGTCCGCCCGAGTCGGTCGATGAGCGGCAGCAGGAACGCCACCGCCAGCGGCAGAGCGATCAATAGAATTGGATTCACCACTTCAACCTCGTCAGTGCGTTCACATCCAGGGTTTTGGTGTTGGCATAGAGGCGCACAATGGTCGCCAGCATCAAACCGGTTACACCCACACCAATGACAATCGCGGTCAGCACCAGGGCCTGCGGCACCGGATCCATCACCGCCCCCTGCTTCACCACCAGCGACCCGGCGTCTTCCAGCAGCGCCGGACTATCAACGATCGGCGCGGTCGCCCCGCGCACATAGCCGAGTGTCACGATCAGGATGTTGGCGCCGGTTCCGAGCAGCGAGAATCCCAGCGCCATCTTGATCAGATTGCGCTTGATCAGCACCCCCGCCAGGCCGACCAGAATCAGGGCGATCGCCGCCGCGCTGTAGAGTGTCACGAACTCCATCATCGGCTCCCTTCCCGCTTGACTTCCGGCTCCGCCGAATGGGTCATCTGGTCCAGCAGCGCCGACAGTTCGGTACCGACCTTGAGCCCGATCAGCACATAGATCACCGGGATCAGGCCCGCCGAAAAGAGATCTCCCCACTGCCCCAGCGGAACCCGGTTGGCGAGGAACGAACCGGCCGCGAACAACCCCACGAACCCGACCAGCACATAGGCGAAGCCGGAGAGACTCTCGATCCAGGAGAGCAGCCCGTGCGGCAGATGCCGGTCGCGGTTCGCCAGCAGCATCATCAGCACCGCCGAAGCGACCACCGCTCCGCCCTGGAAACCGCCGCCCGGCGTCAGATGACCATGAATAAAGATGTAGGCGCCGAAGAGCAGCACCGGCGCCAGCAGCAGGTAGGACCCGGTGCGCACCAACTCACTGGCCGGCACCGGCGCCGGCAGCACCAGCCCCTGCCTTCGCCGCAGCACGAAACCGATCCCGGTGACCGAGAGAAAGAGCACCACCACTTCGCCCAGGGTATCGAAACCGCGATAGTTGACCACCACCGAGGTGACCAGGTTGGAACCGCGGTTGTCGACCAGCCCCTGCGATGCATAGTGCGCCGCCACCTGCCCCAACTCCTCGCCCGGCTGCAGCAGCGGCGCCAGGCGCAGCGACAGCGTGGCCAGGAGCGCCAGCATCACCAAAGAGAAAAGAGGCTTCATCGTTGCACCTCCGGCCCTTTTTCATGGCTCTCGGTACGCCGCACCACAATCAGAAAGATCACCGTGCTCAGCGCCGACCCGATTGCCGCCTCGGTCATCGCCACATCGGGAGCGCCGAGCCGCAGAAAGATGAACGACGCCGCCAGGCTCACCACGCCGACCAGGATCACCGCGGAGACCAGATTGCGCACCCACATCGCCGCCGCCGCCGCCGCCAGCATGATCGCGCCCACAAAGATATCGATCAGAATCATGCTTCTGTCTCCGCGTCTGTCGCCACCTTGCTTTCGACCAGCGCCGGGCTCTCCAGCCCATACTCATCGCGCAAAGCATCGCGTATCGACCCCTTGGCCAGCGGCAGCCCGGCCCGGTGCACCGCGCGCGCCAGCGCATGCGAAGAGAGCGGGTTGGTGATCACCACAAAAAGCGCCACCAGCCAGATCTTCGGCAGCCACTCCGGATGGTGCAGGCCCAGCCCCGTGAGCGACAGAATTACTCCCAGCGTCGACGCTTTGGTGCCGGTCTGCACCCGGTTGTAGAAATCGGGCATCCGCACCAGCCCCAGCGCCGCCAGAAAGAGAAAAAGCGCCCCGACCAGGGTAAGGAGCGCGCCGATTACATCCAGCACCTGCATCACAACCCCCGATCAAAATAGCGCGCCAGCGAAAGCACGCCGAGAAAAGAGAGCAGCGCGTAAACCATCGACACATCGATGTAGATCCCGCGCCCCGATTTGACCGCCAGGCCGACGATCAGCGGCAGCAGAATCGACGTCAACACATCCATGCTGGCCGCCCGCGTCGGCGTATCCGGCCCGCGCAGGAGCTGCCACGTCGCCATCAGCGCCGCCACGGCCACCACCGCCAGCGCCGCCGTGAGAATCAGACTAGCCAAAGATCACCTCCAGGTATTTCTCGAACCCGGCCACGATCTTGCGTGACGCTTGCTGAATATCGTCCGACTCCACATTGATCCAGTGGATGAAGAAATCTTCGTCGCGCATGTCGACCGACAGTGTTCCCGGAGTCAGCGTGATCGAATTGGCCAGGATCAGGCGCCCCAGCGGGCTTTTCAGCCGCGTCCGCACCTTCACAATTCCCGGCTTGATCAGCAGCTTCTTCCCCAGCACCCGCCGCGCCACATCCACATTGGCCTTGGCGATCTCCTTGACCAAATAGGGAATGTACAGCATTGCGTAGAGGAACCGCTTGGGCATCATCAACACGCTGCCGCCGAAGCGCGGACTGCGCCACGTAAAGAGCGCGGCCAGCGCCGCCACCAGCAACCCCACCGCCAACTCCTGCACCGCGAAAGATGCGGTGAGAACCACCCACATCACCCACAGCAGGCCGGTCGTGGCGAGATACCTGGGTAAAGGAGACTTTTTTTTGGACATAACTTTTGTTCCCGCGCAATCGGCTGGGCGAGGGATCCTGCCGCCCTGCATGCGTTGCACTCCCGGTGCCCGGGGCAAGCGTCGCAACGCCCGTCCCGTCCCAAGAGACACCGCGCAGGCAGCGTGAAAGCGATCCGCGTGGTGCAACAAAATGCTGCATGCAGCATCAGCGATTGGATCAAAATGGGCGGCCAGAGGCGCCGGCTACACCCAGCGCGCGCCCCGGACCCGGAACCTCAATTGTCTCGAAGGACCAATTCGTCGTACTCCGTCTCGAAGCGAAGCTTGTGCCTGGCCTCCTCTTGCGCCAGAGCCAAGAACACCGATTCGAGTTTCGTTCCGTGAACCTTGGCCGCCAGATCCTGGTAGAGGCGAATGGCGGCTTTCTCCCGCTGAATCACCGCGATCAGGGCGGTCTGGTAGTCCATCTCGGGGCTGGCCTCCACCTCCACCACATAGTCCGAGATGCGCAGATCCAGCACCGCCGCGCGCACTTCCAGGGGGATCTCGCCGGCCTTCACAGCCAGCAGTTTGGCCTTGTGCTGCAACTCCTCCGCCTCATAGGAAAGAAGCAATTTGCGCAACGTCCCATCTTCGGTTCGGGCGGCCAGGCCGGCATAGAATGCCGCGGCCTTTTCTTCTTCGCCGATCGCGAAATCGAGGATCTCATCGGGGTTTTGCATCGTCAAAATCCGCAGAAAAGAGCTGACGACTGGAAGTGTAATCCGGCCTCGCCGGCAGCCTCCCGCGCGAATTGTTTCACCGGGCGTTGCAAGCGAGGACCGAAAACTAACACTGCCCGGATGCGATTCACACAAAATTGCAACTCCCCCGGCGATTTTTTTGCACTTTTTTGCGCTAGATGGGCAGATGCAAAGAAAGCTCCCGCTATGCTTGTGTTGTCAACAGAAAATAGAATGCGGATGCGCGCAACAGTTTCTGCGAAACGAGCCCGATACCGCTTCAATCGCGCCGCAGCAACCGCGGTTTCGGTGGTTTCGCGCTCTTTTTCGGGAAGTGCACCAGGAGCGCGGCGCACCGGTTCCGGGGCTCCGCCAGCGGCGCAGACCGCTCCCGGAACCGGATCGGTCGTGGCCGAGGCCGCGCTCCGCCCGCAGGGCGGCCTTGGCTCCAAAACGCCGATTCCCCCTCCGGGGAAGCCGACGGCGGCGGCACCGCCATGGGGGAACGCGGCGGAGCGGCGAACGGGCGCTGGTGGCCGGAAAGGAGCCGAACCCCGCCGCGCCGGCCCGCAGGCAAGTTCGGCCGGATCCCGGCGCCTGGAAGCCGCGCGCTGCTCCGCTGGGGGAGCGGGGGCGGGGGTGCGCCGCGGCGCCGGAGCACCCCACACAAGAAAAGGAGTGTGTGGAACCCGCGCGCAACAGTCCTGATGGCATGGACGCTGATTTCGCGGATGGTAAAATGGAATTGCATATCTCAATCTGATCCCGGAAGGAGCGTCCCATGCATTGTATTGCTTCGACTGATCACTGCCACCCGCGCAATCGGCGCATTCTGGTTGTACTCGCAATGGCGGTCTTGCCGGCCGGCGGTTCCGTGGAGGGCGCCGTGGCCGCTCCGCCGGGTTTTCCCTGTGGCGATCACGGCAGCGACCTCGCCACCTGTGTCGATTATTCGGGCAAGCCGCACTGGGAAAACGGCGTCTTGCCGAGTCGCAGTCCCGGAGGGATTGGGGTTGATATCGACGGCGGCCTGGGGTTCATGACCTCCGACGACATTTACGATGATGGCTGGCTGCAGCTTTATGATCTGCGCAATCCGGCAAATCCGCGAGAACTTGGTGGGGTGAGGTTGTGGGAGCCGGTTTCGGTGCGGGCGCGGGGTGATTTCGCTTATGTTGCCGAGGGCCACCAGGGGCTGCGCGTGGTGGATGTGCACAACCCCAATGCACCCCGGGTGATCGGCAAGGTCAACACGCCCGGGCATGCCAACAATGTGTGGTTGAGCGGTGACTATGCGTATGTTGCCGACGGCTCGGGCGGGCTGGTGATCGCCGACGTCAGTGATCCGGACAATCCGGCGTTCACCGGTCATTTGCCGACACCGGGGACGACCGCGGGAGTGTTCGCCGACGGAAAGTGGGCCTATCTGGCGGATGGTCCCAACGGTTTGGTGACGGTCAATGTGATCGATCCGGCTGCTCCCTATGCCGTGGCGACTGTCGCTACACCGGGGCTGGCCAAGGCGGTATGGGTGTCCGCGGACCATGCCTACGTGGCAATGGGCGGCGCGGGTCTGGGGGTGGTGGATGTGAGCAATCCGGAAGCTCCGGTATGGGTGCGGCAGGTTCCCATCGGTGGCGAATGTGAGGATCTTTGTGTCGAGGGCGACCGTATCTACCTGGTCTCCTACGGTGAGAGCAGTCTGGTGGTGGCGGATATCAGCGATCGCGACAATCCACGCCTGATCGGGAATTGTTTTGTCGGTGATGTCTACGACATTGGGGTGGACAATGGCGTGATTGTCGTTTCTGCCGGGGGCAACGATGCCGGGATGACGGTGTTGCGGGCGGGCGATGGGTACTCCGCCAAGCAGTTTTGGCAGGGGCGGCCGGGAGTGGGCGCCGGCTGGCGGATCGGGGTAGCCGATGGGACGGTTGCCTGCATTGCCGGTCGGGACGGCATTCTGCGCACGGTTGATGTGAGCGCGCCGGCGGCGCCGGGAATGCTTGGAGAGGCGCTGTTTGGCGGTTTGCCCAACGCGGTCGCGGCGCGGGAGGGGATCGCTGGTGTCGCCACCGAAGAGGAGGGAGTGACATTCTTCGATATCAGCGATCCGCGGGTGCCGCGGGTGCTGTCCACGGTGGAGACGAGCGGCAGTGCGACGGCGGTGGAGCTGCCCGGGGATGGCTATGCTTATGTTGCCACTCTGCTGGCCGCCGAGGCGGTGGTGGTGGTCGATCTGCAGGCGGGGGGAGAGCCGGTGGCCGTGGCCAGTGTCGCCATGGAGGCGGGGGC
>JALXCG010000243.1 GCA_026991065.1 Gemmatimonadota bacterium
GGTCATAGCCCAACCGCAGATTGACCCCGGCCCGAATGCCGTCGACATCGTTGTACCATCCACCGGGCCGCAAACGCAGGGTATAGGCCTCTTCCACCGGCTCGTCGAAGCCGGGCCAGTCGATCGCCCAGCCGGTGCGGCGCGGCCACCAGTTGTCGCGCCGATCAAAGTCGGCGAGTTCCTCCGCGGGATCCACCACCAGCCGCCGCGGACGCTTGTGGGTCACCACCTCGAACTCTTCAATGCGAGCGTTGCCGACCCCAGCGAGATCCACCGCCGCATCCGACTCGACGCCCTCTCCGGCATCGACAAGCCCGCCACTTCCAACCAGGCGCAGCGTGTAGGGCGCGGGGATGTCGCCGATCCGTTCGACGCTCACCCGGGTCTTCCAGGTGCCGTCCTCCTGTCGCTCCGACTCCACTTGATCGATGCCAAAGTTAATTCCGTCGGTCTCGCGCAACCAGGCATCGAAGGTCGCTTTCAGATCCATCCCGGAGACCTCTTCCAGCACCTTTCGGAAGCGAGCTTCAGTGACGTGGTTGAGTGACCACTGCTGGTAATAGCGGCGCAGCGCCTGATCAAACACCTCTTCACCGAGCAAGGCCGACAAGTGGTCCAGAAAAAGCGCGGCCCGGCCATAGACCATGGGGCCATAGGACTCGACGAAATCATGAGAGTGCTGATCCACCGGCTCCATCCGCCCCCAGCGCAGCAGCTCCGCCTGGCGCCGCCGCCGCCGCTCCCGCAGCGACTCGCGGTCCAGCAACCGCCGCACCCAGGGAACCCCCTCGCGCTTTCCCAGCGGGCCATAGCGCTCAATCAGATAGCGCGTCGTCTGCCACGTGGTAAACCCTTCGTCGAGCCACGCGTGGCCGGTCTCGTCATTGGCCAGAATCCCGTAGAAGTAGATGTGCCCCACCTCGTGCAGCACCAGCCCCTCATCCGCCCGCCCGCACATCACCAGCATGGGGTACTCCATGCCCCCTCCCTGGTGCCCATGGACGATGGTCAGTTGCGGATAGGGGTAGGGGCCCACCAGCCCATCCAGCCACTCCAGTGCCCGGGCCCCGTAGGCGGCGACCGAGTCCTCCCAGGCCGCGCCATCTCCGGCGCGCGCGAAGGTGTGAACCGGGATGCCGTTCCAGGTGGTATCGATGAGGGCAAAATCGGGCGCCGCGCACCAGGCAAAGTCATGCACCTGGTCCGCCTTGAAAGTCACCACGCGGCGCTCCGCTTCCGGCTCCTCCCCCGCGTTCCCGGCTGCCGCCGACTCCGCTTCAGACGTCCCCACCGCACGCCCCCTGGTGACCCTGCTCCGGGCTGCGTCCCAACCGGGATCGCCGGCGCTCACCGTGCCGGTGGCCGCGACAGTATAGTCCGCGGGCACGTCCAGGGTGACTTCGAACGAGCCGAAATCGCCGTAGAATTCACCGCGGGTGTAGGTATCCAGGTCCCACCCGGAGAGGTCGTAAACCGCCATCTTCGGATACCACTGGGCCATGTCGAACTGCTTGCCGCGCCAACCCGAGCGGGTGCTGTAAGCGCGAATCTGCCCGCCCCAGTCCAGCTCCAGATCGACTGCCCCACCCGGCGCCAGCGGAGGATCGAGCGGCACCCGCATGATCGTGTAGTGGACCGTAAACTCCGCCTCGCGGCCATCCACCGTCAGCCGCCCGACATCGATCCAACCGCGCTCCTCCGGCCTGAGCGCGGCCATGAAACGCCCATTGTATTGCCGCCACCAAAGCCGCCGCATCGGCGACTCCTCGTCGCGAAAGGCGTTGGGGTAGAGGTGCAGAACCAACTCACTCAGCGAATCGGGAGAGGCGTTGGTGTAGTGAATCACCTGGTGCGCTTCAACCCGCTTGTTGGCGGTGTCGAGCCGTGCCTCGATCCGGTATTCGGGGCGCTGCTGCCAGCCATCGGCCGGCTGCGCGGATGCCCGCACTCCCAGTCCCAAGAGCAGAAGCCCACCCGCGCCGATGCGCGACGCCGCCCTCCGAAGACCCCCAGGAAAAGAGAAGAGACTGCTCAATC
>JALXCG010000244.1 GCA_026991065.1 Gemmatimonadota bacterium
TCATGTGCTCCGCAATCAGCCGGATATCGTCGGTCCGTTCGCGCAGCGGCGGGACCCGGATCGAAACCACGTTGATGCGAAAGTAGAGATCCTCGCGAAATCGCCCGGCCTCGACCATCTTCGGCAAGTCCTCGTTGGTGGCGCAGATGAATCGGGTGTTGGTGGTTTTCGAAACCGCGCTACCGATCGGCCGGTATTCACCCTCCTGCAGCACCCGCAACAGCTTCGCTTGCAGCCCGAGATCCAGATTGCCGATCTCATCGAGAAAAAGCGTGCCATCCTGAGCCAACTCAACCAACCCCTTGCGGTCGGAAGTGGCGCCCGTGAACCCGCCTTTGACATGGCCGAAAAGCTCGCTCTCGATCAGGTTCTCGTGCAGCACCCCACAGTCGACCGCCACAAAGGGAGCACCTTTGCGTTTGCTGTTGAAGTGGATGGCGCGCGCGATCAACTCCTTGCCTGTTCCGGTCTCGCCCTGTATCAGAACACTCGTCGCCACATCCTTGACCTTCTCGATGACCGCGAAAACACGCGCCATCTCCTTGCTTTTTCCCACGATGTTGTCGTACGCATAGCGCTGCTCCACTTCCCGCTCAAGAATCCTGTTGCGGGCCGATATCTCCTCCCGCAGAGAGGCGTTTTCCAGGGCCATTCCGGCAATCGCGGCAAATGTTTTGCACAGTTCGGCGTCGTCCTCGCGGAAGGGACTCATGAAGCTGCGATTGTCGACATAGATGGTACCGAGAATGACACCGCGGCTCCGTACCGGGGCGCAGATAAACGACAGTATGCGATGCTGCACGAGACTCTTGAACCCTTTGAAACGATCGTCGTGCTGGGCATTGGAAGAGTAGAGCACCTCCTCCTGCTGGTACACTTTGTTGATGATGTTGCGACTGATCTTCTCCGCGTCCACGATGGTCCCCTGGTCCATGTTCCGCTCGGCGCGGACCTCGAACTCCCCGGAGAGACGGTTCATCAGCAACACCAATCCACGCTCGGCGTTCACCTCGGCAAGCAACAGATCCAGTGTTTCCGCCATCAGACTGTCGATATCGCGGCTGCTCGCGAAAAGCCCCGCCACCCGGCTGAGAAGGGTTGTCTTCAGAGGCTGCCTGGCTGGTTGCGGTCGACTCGGTTCATCCTGCGGCAGTGCCAAATCCATCCTCCCGACAACACGCTTTCTTCCCAGGTCAAGGTAGACGCGACGAACTTGCGCCAGCAGAAGCCGCGACTCCTCTTTTGCGCCCTGCTGGGCGTGCAGTTTCGCAAGTTCCTCAAGAGTCCGGGCGTGTTCAAAGCGGCAGCCCACGCGCTCCAGCAGACGCAGCGATTCCTTCAAGGATTCGGCGGCGGCGCTCCGCTCCCCCCTGGCGGCCTGCAACTGCCCCTCGAGCCGCTTCAGCACGCCATCGGTGTGGGTGCTGGAGAGCCCGGCGGCGAGCAGTTTTGCCCGGTTCAGTCCGGCCAAGGCTTCGGCGTGACGCCCGGCATCGATATCCAGACGGGCGCACGCCAGGAGGATCCCGCAGATGCGCCGCGGATCTTCGAGCGATTCGGCCAGCACTCGCGCCTCGGCCAGCAGTTCGGCGGCTTCCTCCCAACTGCCGCTCTCGCTCTTCAGTTCCGCGACGCCGAGCAGGGTGTCGACCAGGAGCGCCTGCCGGTTCCCGCTGCGCCGCTGCGCCAGCACCTCGCTCCAGAGAGCGGCGGCCCGCCCGAAATCAGCACGACGCGTCGCCAGCAGCGCGAGTGATTCCTTGGCATTGAGGATCAGATCGTCGTTGCCCGCCGCCCGGGCCGCATCCAGACTGCGATCAAAGAGATCCTGCGCGCGATTCCAGTCGCCCTGCTGCAAGGCAACCGCGCCGAGATTGCCCAGGGTGCTGGCGATGCCGCCCGGATCCTCGGCGGCGCTCTTCAGAGCCAGACTCTCCCGATACGCCGCGGCAGCCTCTTCCCACTGTTCTGCACGTGCATGGGCAAGTCCCTTGTTGTTCAGCGTCTTCGCCAGCCCCTCGCGATCGCCGGTGGCGCGGCGGATCTCCTCTGCGATGTGGTAGAGACGAAGCGCCGCGTCACTCTCTCCCACCCTCGCCTGCAGGATCGCCATGTTGTTGGCCGCGGCGGCCGCCCCCCGCAGTTCCCCCGCTTCGCGCTTGAGCGCCAGACACTCCGCGAAGCAGTCCAGCGCCTTCTGCGTATGCCCCTCCTGCGCAAAAAGCACGCCCAGCGTGTTCAACGAGTCGGCCGCGCCGGGCCGGTCACGGGCGCTCTCGCGCAACTCCAGTGCGCGGCTGCCCCAATCCAGCGCGCGCTGCATCTCTCCCCGGCGCCAGGCGAGAATCGCAAGGTTGTTGTAGCTGCCGGCCACTTCGCCCGCCGTCCCGGCGTTCAGTCGCCAGTCCAGACTTCGCTCGTAGGCTTCTTGCGCCTCTTCGTAGCGCCCCGCGGCGGTCAGCAGATTCCCGTGAATGTTGGCGAACTCAGCACCGAGCGCGCCCTGCCCCAATTCCTCAAAACGGCCGCGCAGTTGCTCCGCGGCGGCGAGAGCTTCCAGTGGATCGCCGGCAAGTTCCAGGACGCGGAGCCAGGCCACTGCCGCGAACGCTCCTTCCGGAGCCGGGCAGGTCAGATTTTCCGCCAGGAGCCGCCGCGCCTCTTCCAGTTTGCCGAGCCGCGCGCAGAGTGTAGCCAACTGACGCCGGGCCGCTGCAATTCCACCACAGTTGGCCGACTCCCCGGTACTCTCCAGTTCCTGCAACAGACGCTCATACAAACCCGCTGCCGCCTGGAGGTCGCCACGCGCCTGGTGCGCGGCCGCCGCCTTCTCCAGCGCCGTTGCAAGCAGGGTCGGCGCGGAACCAGCGGCTACGCTGAAAGACACCGCGACTGTTTGCGCCTTCTCAGCGTGCTCGGTCACCTGCTCGACCGCGGTCAGCAGCAAGTCGTAGAGGGCGGCGGCCGCGTCGTATGCGCCACGTGCCTGTGCCCGCTCTCCGGCCGCCAGCGCATGTTCCACCGCGCTCCCGGGATCCCCGCTCGCCAAGCAGTGATAGGCCAGCAATGCATCGGCGTCGACGCCGTCCGGCACCCCTTCCCGCTCGATTGCTCGTACAATCTGTGCGTGCAGAACACGCAACGCGGAGTGGGCGGCGGCGCCGGCGCCGGAGATCACCGCTTCACGCAGTGCGCCGCTCGCCACATCCAGCCAGCCGGAATCTTCCGCGCGCCGAAGATACCCCTGGTCGACCAGTCGCTGGGGAGCATCGGCGTGCGCCCCCGCGACTCGTCGCAGCAGATCATCGGGAAACGGCGCCTGCAGCACACAAGCACGGGTCAGCACCCGCCGCAGATCGGAATCCAGCAAACGCACGCCGGCAAAGAGCAGGTCGGTCAGCGCACGGGGAATCCCGGGATCCCCCTCGAGGCGGACCCCGCCGGCCGGCAGGGCAACCAGGGCACCGCTGCGGCGCAACCAGCGGAGATATTCCCGGGCAAAGAGCGGAGACCCCCCGGAAGCCCGCAGGAGCAGCGCGGACAGTTCGCGCGTTCCGGGGCCGCGGCCGTAGAGGCGCGTCACCAGCAGAGCCAGATCCTCACTGCCCAACGGGGTCAGGTGCAGGGTCTCGATCAGAGGCGAATCTCCCGGTAGGGCCGGCGCAGCCTGACCATCGGGGGAGCATTCGGCCAGCAGAAAGAGCACCGGCAACCCGGTCGGCACAGCGACGTAGTTGCGCAGGAAACGCCGAGCCACCGGGTCGGCGTGTTCGACCCCGTCCAGAGCAATCAACACGCGACCGGAGGGCGACAGGCGATTGAGCAAGCGCCCGACGCGCGCAACAGTGTCGCTTTCTGCGGCGGGAAGGGCGTCATCGTCGTCTGTCGCGGCGCCGGATTCATCCACGCTCTCTCCATCGATCCACAGTTCGAGCAGTGCCGCCAGGCGCGCCATGCAGGCGGCTCCCCCGCGGCAAAAGTCGATCCTCGCCGCCGCATAACCGGCAATTTCCAGGCGCGCGGTCACCTCTTGCAAGACTGTGCTCTTGCCGATCCCGCGCTCGCCGGTGAAAAGCAGCGTAACGCCGTTCTCACTGCGCCGCTCCAGCCCCCGAGCCTCCGCCTTCGCCACCAGGCGTTCGCGGCCGACCACAACCGTGGGCAGGGGATCCACAGCAGATTTGTCGGCAACCTCCCGTCGCGCGCTCGGATCTCTCTGCGCGCTCTCCAGCAAGGCATCGACTTCGGCGGCGGCTTCAGTCGCCGACGGAATGCGCTGTGCGGGGTTCTTGGCCAGCAGACGTCCCAGAAGCGCTTCGAGTCCGGGAAACTCGCCCAGTCCCGTCGCACCCTCCAGGGGATTGCGACGCAGAATGTTTCGCGCCGTGGCGGCCAGTGTCGGCGCGAGAAAGGGCACCTCTCCGCTCAAAGCCGCCAGCATCATCACCCCGGCGGAGAAGAGATCGGCCCGGGCATCGACCTTTCGCCCCTGCAGCACCTCCGGCGCTACATAGGGAAGGGTGCCGGTGATCCCGCCCGGCAACGCAGGTGCGGTTCCAGCCTCAACTGCCAGGCCGGGATCGAGCAGGCGCAGGCGCTCCCCGACCCGGATGTGCGCGGGTTTCAGATCGAGGTAAACAAGACCGGCGCGATGAAACGTCGCGAGCACCCGCAGCAGTACGGAGAACACCTCCAGAATGCCGCGCCGACCATGAAGTTCGCGCTGCTCTTCCAGCGATCGCCCCGAGACCCACTCCATAGCAAAGAAGGCACGCCCCACCCGATCGTGACCGAAATCCAGCGGCAGCGGCAGCGCGGGATGCCCCAGCAGGCGCAAGGTACGAAACTCATGCGCCAGGAGCTTCGCCTCCACCTCCGGCTCCGCTTCTCCCAGCCCTCTCTTCAGCGCGATCAAAGTTCCAGTGACCCGATCGCGCGCCTGAACCACTCGCCCCGCGCCGCCCGCAATCGGTGATCCGAGGATCTCGTAGCGGGCCAGACCATCGAGCGCGCGGAGACTCCTCGGCGCTCGCGTCGGCTCACGAGTTGTCGGAGCGGTGTCGGGGCGGTCAGCCATGGGGATCCAGCCGCCGCGCCGCCGCCACGGCGACCCGCATGGGGCTCGAACACCAACCTGACGATATGGTCGCTTTCATGTAATCAATTGAAACACAATACAGAGAACGATTCCAAGAGATATTCACCGGCCCATATTCGCCCATTTGGTCGACAATAGTCGGCCCCCATCCCGCCCCGCCGGTAGCGGACGCTCTCCGCTTACTCGGTTGCACAACATCACCTTGCGCACGCCTCGACAGGCCGCATCCCAGACGGCACGAAGATTGCCATGAACCCGGGCACCACAACGGGCGACCTCAAACTGCCCCCGTTCTTCTCTGAATCAGGGGTGCGAACAGCCGGCAAGCTGTTTCCGCATCCAGCCGGAATTCGCGTTCCGCGAATTCCCTCCACCACACGAAAGGTGCGCGAGATGAGAGTAATGAAACCACTGATCGCTCTGATGGCCACTTGCCTGCTGTCGATGACCGGCCTTGCCCAAACCCCGCGCGAACACGTGTCGGGTGTGATCGAATCGATCGACTACGCCACTCTGACGCTTGAGTTGGCCACGGCGGATCAGGTTGTCGCGGTCCAAGCGACAGAGGAAACGATGATCCGCATCGCGCCCAGTCACGAACTGGTCCCGTTCGATGATCTGGAAGTCGGCATGATGGCAACCGTGGCCGGCAACTACGACGAGGATCTCTTCATGGCCGACCGGATCATGGTCCGCGGGGAGATCCAGCACGAGATGTTCCACGGGGCGGTCACGGAGATCGATTACGACGCCATGACCTTCGTCCTGGTGGGCGATGATTTCGACGATGTCTTCGTTCAGGCGACCGAGGACACGCGCATCAAGGGGCATCATGAGACCCTGGAGTTCGCGGACCTCGCCAATGACATGGATGTCGTGGTCGCCGGTGACTTCGAGGAAGATGTGCTGGTGGCGCTGATGATCAAGGTCTATCCAACCGAGTAGGCTCTCCTCTGCTCCGGTCTCTCCGCGGGGGGACCGCGGTGGCGGCGCGGGAGTGGCGCGACAGTGCGCCCCCGCGTCGCCCCTTTTTTGGGAGCCGGATCACCCGGCGGGGTGGACCGAAGGGGTCCGGCACTCGCGCCCCGCGCTTGCTCCAGTGGGGCGTCGGCAGAGAACGCAACTCCGTTCTTGCCACCGATCCGCCGGCGCGCCGCGATCCAGCGGCGACAGTTTGCGGATCTTGGCGCGGCCCCGGGAGCAGTTTGCTGCCGGCGGAGGGCGGCGGAGATAGAAGCGGGCCGCGTGGGTGCACTGAAAAAAAGCGCGATTCACGTTTCTCCATTGAGTGTATGGGGCGGATAGCGTATCAAGAAGTTTTCCCCATTTGGTTTTGTGCGTGGGGGCGAGATGCTGCCACGCCCGCGCTCCTGGAGATCTGCGATGGACCACGCGGCCCGCGAAAACAGCGACCCCGAACTTTATCGAATTCGTCACAGCCTGGCCCACGTGCTGGCCCAAGCCGTGGTGGCGTTGCGTCCGGGGACCACGCTGGGATTCGGTCCGGCGATTGACGACGGGTTCTATTACGACTTCATTCTCGAGCAGCCGCTGACCGCCGAGGATTTCCCGGCGATCGAGAAGAAGATGAAGCACATCATCAAGCAGGGCCAGAAGTTCGAGCAGGAACTCCTGCCCTACGAGGCGGCGATGGCGCGCCTGGATGAGATGGGCGAGCCCTACAAGCGCGAATACGCGGAGGAACTGTTCGCCAAGCAGGGGATCGAGAAGCTGAGCTTTTTCAGCAATGGGCCGTTCCTGGACATGTGCGAAGGCCCGCATGTTTCCGATACGCGCAAGTTGCCGGCGGCGGGGTTCAAGCTCCGCTCGATCGCCGGGGCTTACTGGCGCGGCGATTCGGACAACGTGATGATGACGCGGATCTACGCCTGGGCCTTCCGCACCCGGGAAGAGTTGGACGCGCACGTCAAGGCCTATAAGCAGGC
>JALXCG010000245.1 GCA_026991065.1 Gemmatimonadota bacterium
GTGCTGGTGGGGCGGCGTTTCGGCGATGTGGAGGTGGGCGCGGCGGATCCTGTTTGACTTTTGTGGTGGTGGCGGTCAGACTACGCCTTTCTATTCGGCGTTCGATGCGCGAGAAGCGCGTGGTCGGACGGCTCGAAAATGTGTAATGCCCGCTCTGTTGCGTGCCGGTCCCCTGGATGGCGGCAATGGAGTTGACGATTCGGGGGCGCCACCGAGCTGGTGGTGTCCGAGATGGTGATCCGCTGCCCGGCGGGTGCCTTTCCCCCGTTCCGGCGATCCCGAGCAGGTGGTGCTCTGGACGGGCTTTTTTGTTTGGGTTCGACTCGGCATGTCAAGGCGACTACAGGTCCTCTCCGGAACGGCGAATCTACCGCTGGCGGAAGCGATTTGCGCCCATCTTGGAAGCCCGCTGGGGCAGATGGAGCACAAGCGCTTCGCTGACGGAGAGGCGTTTGTGCGCATTCACGAGAACATTCGTGGAACGGATGTTTTTGTTCTGCAGTCGACCAATCAGCCGGACTCCAATCTGATCGAGCTGCTGCTCATGCTGGATGCGGCGCGGCGCGCGTCGGCGGATCGGATCACGGCGGTGATCCCCTATTTCGGCTACGCGCGGCAGGACCGCAAGGATCGCCCGCGGGTGGCGTTGACCGCCAAGCTGATCGCCAATCTGATCGTTGCCGCGGGGGCGGACCGGGTGCTGACGATGGATCTGCACGCGGATCAGATTCAGGGCTTTTTCGATATTCCGGTGGACCATCTTTATGCCGGGCCGATTGCGGTGAAGCATTTTCGGAAGATGGGGTTGGACAATCCGATGGTGGTCTCGCCCGACATGGGTGGGGTGAAGATGGCGCGCTGGTTCGCGCGGCGGTTGGCGAACGCGGTGGAGATGGCGGTGATCGATAAGCGCCGGCCGCATCCCAATGAGATGGAAGTGATGAACATCATCGGTGATGTGAGCGGCCGCAACTGCATCATCGTCGACGACATGATCGACACCGGCAATACCACGGTGCGCGGCGCGGAGGCGCTGCTCGCCGCCGGGGCCACCAGCGTCCACGCTTCCTGCACCCACGCGGTGTTGAGCGGCCGGGCGGTCGAACTGATCAGCGAGTCGGCGATTCAGTCGACCCTGATCACCGACACGATACGCCATTCGATTAGCTCCACCCGGTTCAAGACGGAGTCGGTGGCGCCGTTGATCGCCGATGCGATCATGCGGATTCATCGCTCCGAGTCAATTTCCATACTGTTTCGTTGATTAGCGCCGGTGGCGATGGCGCCGCCGGGGTTTTTTTCATAAGGATCCGAGCTGCTGAGCAGTGCGTGCCGGCTCTGCCCGCGAGGCGGGAGTCACGGGGTGCGCGGTGGCGGGCGGTTGGGATCAAACCGAAGGAATCGATAGATCCATGGATAAGCTGACCCTGGTCGCCGTGCCGCGACCGGAACGGAAGAAGCAAGCAGCAAAGCGAGTTCGACGCGAAGGACGCATTCCGGCGGTGGTCTACGGCGGCAACGCGCCACCGATCCCGGTTTCGGTGGACGCTCGCGCGCTGCACGCCGGCCTGCACACGGATCGCGGCGCGAACGCAATCTTTGATCTGCAGATCGAGGGCGGCGATGCCTGTGACGTGATCGCCCGTGAAGTGCACCGCGATCCACTCAGCGGAACCTATGTGCATGTGGACCTGATTCGTGTTCACGAGGGGCAGCTTCTGCTCTGCCGGGTGCCGCTGGAGTTCACCGGCACGCCGCGCGGCGTGCGGGTTGATGGCGGTGTGTTGGAGAAATACCGCATGGAGGTCGAGCTGGAGTGCTCGCCGATCGATGCCCCCGACCTGATCAAGGTGGATATCTCCGATCTCGGGATCGGCCACGCGGTGCATGTGGCGGACCTCGACGTCGGCGGCTTGAAGCTGGTGACCGAGGGGCGTGCCCCGGTCGCCGCGGTGCATCCGCCACGGGTTCGTACCGCGGAAGAGGAGGCGGAACTTGCGGCAGCCGCCGAGGCGGAAGGTGCCGATGAGGAAAGCCCTGAGGAGTGAGTTACCCGCCTGGCGGCCCTCGACGTTGGTTGGTAGTGGGGCTGGGAAATCCCGGCGCCCGCTACGCAGAGACTCGACACAATGCGGGTTTTCAGGTGGTGGACCGGGCTGCGCGGGCGCTGGGCGCTACGTGGCAATCCGGTTCCGGACCCTGGATGGAGGCCCGCGCGCGCCGCGACGGCGTGGTTCATTTTCTGCAGAAGCCTTTGACCTTCATGAACATGAGTGGTGAAGCCGTGGACCTGTTCCGGGTCCAGTTGGGGCTTGCACCGGAGCAGTTGTTGATTGTCTGCGATGACCTGGACCTGCCTTTGGGAACCATTCGGATTCGCCGGGGCGGCGGGCATGGTGGACAGAAGGGACTGCGCTCAGTTCTGGAGTTCCTGGGCACGCAGCAGGTTGCGCGAATGAGATTGGGCATTGGCCCCAAGACGGGGGATGCCGTGGATTTTGTGCTTGCGCCTTTTACTGATGAAGAGCAGGCGGCCGCGGCAGAGACGTTTTCCCGGGCGGCCGACGCTCTCATCGAGCTGATGGGCGCAAGCCTGGATCAGGTAATGAACCGCTATAACCAGTAGATTCTGGCGCTCAGAACCGCAGTTGTGACCCGCTGGGAGCGGGTGGACCGGTGCTGGCGCAATTCTCGCCGCAGGGCGAAGAAAGAGCTTGCGGGCAGATGCTCGCGCAGCGACTGAGGAGTCCTCGAATGAACTCGTTGTTATACTTGGTGCCGCTGGCCGGTGCTTTGGCACTGCTTTATGCGTTTATGCGATCAGCTGCGATTACCAAGGCCGATCCCGGAAATGAGAAGATGCGAGAGATCGGAGGGCACATCAAAGAGGGAGCGATGGCCTTCCTTTTCCGGGAGTACAGGGTGCTGGCGATCTTCGTGATCGTGGTGATGGTGCTGATGGTCCTGGCTTATGCCGGGAGCACCGAGAGCCACTCGTTGGTGGGACTCTCCTTTGTCACGGGCGCGATCTGTTCGGCTCTGGCCGGTTATTTCGGCATGCGGGTGGCGACTACCGCGAATGTACGCACCGCGAATGCAGCTCGCAAGGGGCTGCCCGGAGCGCTCGAGATCGCCTTTGGCGGTGGTGCCGTGATGGGAATGAGCGTGGTGGGGCTGGCGGTGGTCGGCCTGTCGCTGCTCTTCATCATCTACACGCGCTTCTTTGACGCGGTCGGCATCGGTGCCGAGATGGACCGGGCCCTGGCGGTACTTTCCGGCTTCAGCCTTGGCGCTTCCTCGATCGCGCTCTTTGCGCGTGTCGGTGGTGGCATCTATACCAAGGCGGCGGATGTCGGCGCGGACCTGGTGGGCAAGGTGGAAGCGGGGATTCCGGAAGATGATCCACGCAATCCGGCGGTGATTGCAGACAATGTGGGCGACAACGTGGGTGATGTCGCCGGCATGGGCGCCGATCTTTTCGAGTCCTTTGTTGGGGCGATTGTCGGGGCGATGGTCCTGGGCGCTTTGCAGAGCGTGGCGCATGTCGTCCTGCCGCTCTACATCGCCGCGGCCGGAATTGTGGTTTCGATCATCGGTACCTTCTTCGTCCGCACGAAGGAGGGTGGGAACCCGCAGGCGGCGCTCAACATCGGCACTTTCGGGGCGGCCGGAATCATGGTCGTGGTCACCCTCTTCCTCTGTCGGACGCTGCCTTCCGAGCAGAGTCTCGGGGTCTTTCTGGCGACCACCATCGGTCTGTTGGCCGGGGTGGCAATCGGTATGATCACTGAGTACTACACGGCGGAAGGCAAGGGTCCGGTGCGCACAATCGCCGAGAAATCGACGACGGGTGCGGCAACCAACATCATTGCCGGCCTGGGGCTGGGGATGCGCTCGGTAGCGGCTCCCGTGGTGGTCCTCGGTGTGGCGATTCTGCTCGCCTACAATTTCGGCGGTGGTCTCTACGGAATCGCCATGGCGGCGATTGGGATGCTCTCCACGACCGGAATCCAGTTGGCGGTGGATGCTTACGGTCCGGTGGCCGACAACGCCGGCGGTATCGCGGAGATGGCGGGGCTGCCGAAAGATGTGCGCGAGCGCACCGACAAGTTGGATGCGGTGGGAAACACGACCGCGGCGATTGGTAAGGGATTCGCGATCGGTTCCGCAGCCCTCACCGCGCTGGCGCTGTTCTCGGCGTTCCAGCAGCAAGCCAATGTCGGGGCGATCGATCTGGCCCAGCCGAAGATCATGGTCGGGGTCATGCTCGGTGCCATGGTCCCGTTCCTTTTTAGTTCCTTCGCCATGGAAGCGGTGGGGCGTGCGGCGAATCAGATGATCGAAGAGGTTCGCCGCCAGTTCCGCGAGATTCCCGGTTTGCTCGAAGGCAAGGCGAAGGCGGACTACAAGACTTGCGTGGATATTTCCACGGCAGCGGCTATTAAGGAGATGGTGGTTCCGGGGTTGCTCGCGGTCATCATTCCGGTAGCGGTTGGTTTCTACGATCCGCGCATGCTCGCCGGCGTGCTCGCGGGCGTAACGGCGACTGGCGTGCTCATGGCGCTCTTTATGGCGAATGCCGGTGGGGCCTGGGACAACGCCAAGAAACACATTGAAGGCGGCCATTTCGGCGGCAAGGGATCGGATACGCACAAGGCCGCGGTTGTCGGCGATACGGTGGGTGATCCCTTCAAAGACACGGCCGGCCCAGCCCTCAACATTCTGATCAAACTGATGAGCGTTGTTTCGCTCGTGATCGCACCCCTGATCGCACTTGGTGCGTGATACAGGGAAGGAGAAGAGCGCGTTGTTGACCAATAAGTATGAAATGGTCGTGATTATCGATGCCGGTCTGGAAGACACGGCGATTGAGCAGGAGATCGACTGGTTGCTGGAGTATATGACTCAGCACGAGGCCGAGATTGAGACTGTGGATCGCTGGGGCCGGCGCCGACTTGCCTACAACATCAAGAAGAAGAGCGAAGGCTTCTACGCAGTGGTGCGTTTTACCGCCAAGCGAACGATGATCGCGGATATGGAGAGCGAGATTCGTCTGCGCGAAGCTTTTCTGCGGGATCTGGTGGTGTTGCGGACTCCGGCCGCCGACAAGGCCTACGAAGAGGCCGCAATCGAAGCCGAGCGTCGTGCCGAGCAGGCAAGGTTGCGCCAGGAGGAGGCCGCTGAATCTGCTGCCGAAGAGGAGAGTGGTGCCGCGGCACCCGGCACGGAGGCGCCGCCGAGCGACACTCCGGCCGAGGTGGCTGAACCGGTTGCCGCAAAGACAGAGGCCGATCCTGAATCGGCGGCGGATGAGGATTCCGTGGCGACAACGACTGAATAGCGTGCTCCGCGACGGAGTGCAATTGTTTTGCTGGGCGGGCCCGGATGGGCCGGTCCGGAACAGAGGAGTAGATCCATGGCAAGAGAGCCACGGCGCCGGGAGTGTTATTTCAGCGCCAATCAGATCGACTATATCGACTACAAGAATGTCAAACTGCTGAAGCGGTTCATCAGTGAACGGGGCAAGATTCTGCCGCGGCGGACCACCGGCACGAGCGCCAAGCATCACCGGGCGTTGACCCGGGCGATCAAGCGCGCGCGCTATCTGGCGCTTCTGCCCTATGTGGCGGAGATGTCGGCCTAGGCGTGTTGCTGCGGGCCGTTGGTCCGCAATGACCGGAGCCATTGCAGCGGTAGGGCGCCACGGCGCCATGGGCTGAATGGCCCGCGCTTGCTGGATCGGTACCCAGCCGAGTGCATGACTGACTCGTGCCGAGTGGCTGGGTAGCTGAAAGCTGGGAGATCGATGCGGTTGCTGGCACAATCCCGAGGCGACAGGTGGCGGGCATGAGTCCTCTTTCCCGGTCGGCGATTGTTCTCCTGCTGAGTTCGTTCTTGGTGGTGCTTGGCTCTCTGGATCTGCGCGAAGCCGATATCCAGGCCACCACCCAGGAGTACATGGAGATGGTCGGAGAGCAGGTTCGGGCGATGCCCGAGATCTCCGGGGCGGAGAGTGACCTGCTGATGGAGGCACTCGAAGAGGCGGTATACCGTGCGGCTCGCGGTCTGGTCGGCATCAGCGTGGCGATATGGCTCGGGCTGGGTACCCTGCTTTTTACATGGGTGCAGTGGGCTGTCGGTTCCGGGCCGGCGCCGCGGCCGCGACCCTCGCTCGCGCGCTTTGCGCCCTGGGACGGTCTGGCTTGGGTCTTGATCCTGGCCCTGCTACTGGTAATTGTAGATGTCGGTCAGGCTGGCATCGTCGGCTGGAACCTTAGCCTCTTTCTGGCGGGCGTGTATTGGGTTCGGGGACTTGGTGTTCTGGATGCGCCGTTGGCGCGGCGCCGAGTTCCGATGCCTCTGCGGGTACTGGCTCTGATCGGGCTTCTGTTGAGTTCTTTTTCATTTCTGTTCCTGCCCATAGCGGCGCTGGGACTATTTGATACCTGGTTCGATTTTCGGCGTCTCGACACCCCTTCGCAGGGTGCGAGCGCTCCTCCGAGCCAAGGAGGTTGAAGAATATGAAGGTGATCCTTCGTGAAAAAATCGCATCCCTCGGCGCTCGTGGTGATGTTGTAGAGGTTTCCGCGGGATATGCGCGGAATTCGCTGATCCCCAAAGGGCAGGCTCTTCCCGATACCGCGGAGAATCGGCATCGCCTGAAGGAAGAGGATTCCCTGCTGGGGCGGCGCGAAGAGAAACTCCGGGCCGAGGCCGAAGCCAAGGCCAAAGAGTTGGCCGATGTTTCGGTGACGATTGCGGTCAAGGTCGGGGAAGAGGACCGGCTCTACGGCTCGGTGACCAATGCCGATGTGCAGGAGTTGCTGCGGGCGGAAGGGATTGAGGTCGATCGCCGGAAGATCATTCTGGAGGAGCCGATCAAGACCTTGGGCTTCTACAATGTGCCGATTCGGCTCCATCGTGATGTGGAAGTAGAGATCAAGCTGTGGGTGATGAAAGAGAGCGCTTCCTGAGCCCTGACTGCCTCCTGTGGGGTCGGCCCGGGGTCTCTGT
>JALXCG010000246.1 GCA_026991065.1 Gemmatimonadota bacterium
GTGCAAATGCCCCGCCCGCCGGCCGGCCGCGGGCCGGAGCCGGCAACCGCACCCCGGGAAGCGGCGGGAGCGACGCCGGAAGGCGCGATCCGCCCCGGAGGGGAAGCGGTTTGAAGCACCCTCTCCGCTCTTCGCGCGGGCCACGCGGCCGCCACCGCGGCGGGCGCCTGCCGGGGTGGGCCCTCCTGCTTCTGCTCCTGGCCACCACCCCGGCCCCGGCCATCGACCCAACCGCCGCGACCGGCGCGGCCGGCGCGACCGGCACAGCGGCTCCCGTTACCCCCGCCGTGCTCCCGTTGGCGGAGAAGAGCGTCTACCGCATCGAGGCGTTTCAGCTTCCGGTGGTGGAGATGGAGCTGCAGATCGAGCCGCGACCCCCGGCGCAACTGCTGGTGCGCGGGCGCGCCCACACCATCGGCGTGGGCAGTCTGCTCTACCCGATCGACAATGTTTACGAGAGCCTGCTCGATGCCGCCAGCCGGCGCCCGCTCTGGTGGCGCAAGCAGATCGATCAGGGCGATCTGCAGCAGGAGGTGCGCGCAGTACTGCACCCCGAGCGCGGCGAGATCGACTACGGCCCCGCCGGAATCCACCCGCTGGTGGAGGGCGCGACCTGGTTCTTGCCGCTCGCCGCAACCCTTCATCTGCAGCACTGGGAGCCGGGAGAGAAACGGATCGAGATGGTGGAGCTGGAGGGGCGAACGCTCCGTGCCACAGTTCAAGCAACAGATGAAGAAAACCTTTCAATTCTCAGTCACAACATTGTTTGCCTTGCCATTCAAGTAACGCTCGAAGAGCCTCATCCCGGCCGGCCCGATCTTTTTCCCCGCACCGACATGCTCACCTACCACCTGCTCGACGATCACTACACCTGGCGCTTCTGGGTCAGCCGCGAGGCGCCCCCGCTGCTGGCGGCGATCGAGCTTTCGAAACCGGGCTCGCACATCCGCGCCGAGCTGATCCGGCATGAGCGCGGGGGCCGCGTGGAGCGCCGGCGGCGCGGTGGTCGCCGCTCCCATTCACGACGCTCGGGAGGCGCCCAATGAACTGGAGAGCCGCGGCGCGCAGATGGGGACCGCCACTGCTGGCGGTGGCGATCCTGCTCTTTCTCGGCACCACCATTGAGTGGGTGGAGATTCTCCACAACCTGCGCGGCGCGGCGCCGGGGCCTCTGCTCCTGGCCCTGCTCCTGGTTCTCCCCAATCTGGCGCTGCAGGGCTGGAAATGGCACCTGCTGATCCGCGACCGGGTGCCCGAGGCGGGCTACTGGGCGGCGCTGCGCTCGGTGGTGGCGGCGATGGGGCTGGGGCTGATCACCCCCGGGCGGATGGGCGAGATGATCCGCGCCAACTTCGTCGGCTGCGGCGATCCGCTCACGCTCTCGGCGGCTTTTCTGATCGACAAGGGGCTCAATGTGGTGCCGCTGATGCTGGTGGCGGGCGCCCTGGCGCACGCCAATGTGGGCGCGGCGGCGGGCATGCCCTGGTGGCTGGCGACCGGAGTACTGCTCTGGCTGCTGCTGCGGCCGCAACCGGCGCAGCGCTGGCTGCAGCGGGTCGGCCCGGCGGCTCACACCCGTCGCGGGCGCTTTCTGGCGGCTTTCGCCGGAGCCCGCTCGGCGACGGTGCTGGCCGCCACGCTGCTCTCCTGCGCGATCTACGCGCTGGTCTGCTGGCAGTTCGGGTTGCTGCTCCAGGCCCTGGCGCCCGGGGCGCCGTGGAGCGCCGCGGCGAGCGCGTTTCTGGCGATCAACATCGCCGGGTCGCTGCCCTTCACACCGGCCGGGATCGGCACCCGCGAAGCGGGTGCGGTGGTCGCCCTGGAGCCGTTCGGGGTGCCGGCCGCGGCAGCGGTCAACGCGTCGCTGCTGCTCTTTGTCGGCAACCTGGTGCTGCCGGCAATCGCCGGGGCCTGGTTTCTGGCCCGCGCCGGGCGCCCGGAGCACGCCAAGCGCGCCGAAACCGCCGGCCGCGCCGGCGCCCGCGCTGCCACGGGAGGGAGCTGATGAGCCTGGGC
>JALXCG010000247.1 GCA_026991065.1 Gemmatimonadota bacterium
GTGTAGACCTGCGGTCCTTCAATCACGCGTCGCTGCTGTTTGCCGTCGCGCGCGGTCACCCAGAAGTCGTTCAGACCCCGGCGATAGAGAATCCACTCGCCGTCGGCGGACCAGAGCGGATTGTGCAGATCCACCGCACCGGTGGTCAGCGGCCGGGCGGCCGCGGTCACCTCCTCGCCGACCTCCAGCAGCCACAGGTTGGCCCAGCCGCCGCGATCGGAGACAAACACAATCTCCTTGCCATCGGGAGAAAAACGGGCTGCGTCGTCGCGTCCGGCATGGTGCGTGAGCCGGCGCGGAAACTCCCCCTCTTCAGCTTCAACCTTGGCCAGAAACAGCTCTCCCTGGATCGCCGCCACCACCCGCTCGGCGGCCCGATCCAGATCCCACGATCCATCGATGGTGCGCGTGACCACCCGCGACACAGGGTTCCGCTTGGCGTCGCTGACCACCTCGATCGGAATCGGATGAACGGCCCCTGAACCATCGAGTTCAGCTCGAAACAGCCGGCCGCCGCGCTCGAAAACCGCAAAACGCCCGTGCCGATCCACGCTCGGGAAGGCGACCCCGGGCGCCGGCTCGGCGGTCAACTGCTCCACCTCTCCGGCGCCATCCGGGCGCGCGCGAAACAGATTGGGCACACCGTCGGCGCGCGCCGACACCCAGACACAGGATTCGCCATCGGCGAGCCAGGTCGGCCAGCGGTCATTGAAAAGAGAGTTCAACACCACCCGCGGAGCGCTCCCGTCGCGCTCCAGAATCAACCGCGCCGCGGCCGAACCGGAGTAGTCCCAGCGCCACCAGCGCGATGAACCGGCAGTACAGAGCAGCGCGGCGCCATCAGGCGATACGCTGGCGTCATGCGCCGCATAGTGGGTGCGGAGACGGGGCTCGCCACCATCGAGCGAAACCGACCAGATGCGGGGCCGGCGCGGCTCCCGCGAGGCAGCGAAGAGAATGCTGCGGCTCTCCGGATCCCAGTCCACCACCTCTTCATCCACTTCGTGGTAGGTCAAGCGCCGCGCCGCGCCGCCATCGGCCGGCATCACGAACACATCGTCATTGCCCCAGCGATTGGAGGAGAACGCCAGCCAGCGGCCATCGGGTGAGTAGCGCGGTCGGGTTTCACGATCCACATGGCTGGTCAGACGCTCCGCCCGCCCGCCCGCGATGGGCACCCGCCAAAGGTCGCCGCGGTGAACAAAGACCAGGGCGGAGCCGTCCGGGGCAAGCGCCGGCTCGCTGAGCCCCACGGTCAGCGCCGGAGTCACCGGCTGTGTGGCACCGAAGGCCAAAGTCGCGCTGAAGAGAAGGGCACCGGCAGAAACAGGGAACATCACCATATCCAGGACTGATGGGCCGAAGAGGAGAAGGAATCGCGCGCGAACGCCCCGCGATCGGAACCCATCACTCGTAGTGCAGTGCGTCGATCGGGTCGAGCCGCGCGGCCTTGGCGGCGGGATAGACGCCAAAGATTACGCCAATCAGCGAACAGAAGAGAAAAGAAGCGGGGATCCAGGCCAGCGGGATCCGGGTCGGCAGCCCGGTTGCCAGGCGCACCACCGCGCCGACCCCGGCCCGGGCCAAGGCGCCCTTGCCCCACATGCAGAGGGTGCTCAACCTTTACGAGCAGCACCGGGGGGCCGGCAGGGAACCGGCCTGGTGCATGTAACAGCAAGGAGTCAGACCCATGCCCATCTATGAGTATGAATGTTTCGACTGCGGGGAGATAAGCGAGGTCTTGCAGAAGTTCTCGGACAAGCCCATCCGCAAGTGCCCGGCCTGCGGGGGCAAGGTGCACAAGATCATGAGCTTGAACTCCTTCCACTTGAAGGGCGACGGCTGGTACGTCACCGACTACAAGGGCAAGAACTCCTCCACCGCGGCCAAGAAGGGGGAGAAGGACGGCAAGGGCGAAAAGGCGGAGAAGAAGGACAAGAAGGAATCCAAGGACTAGCCCCCTTTTCGCCGCCACGGCCGTACCTGCCATACCTGTCGATCCTTCGGACGGGGCC
>JALXCG010000248.1 GCA_026991065.1 Gemmatimonadota bacterium
TTGCGATTCACGTGGCCGAGCCCGGTGCCGGCGATGACGATGCCGCGGTAGCCGCGGTCGACCACCGCGTCGATCATGTCGGGCTGCATGTTCGGATAGTAGTAGAGCAGGGTGACACGCTCATCGAATACCGCTTTCACCTGCACGTTCCGGTCAGCGCGGCGCTTGGCGTAGTCGCTCTTGATCGGAGTGATTTTGCCCGCTTCGACCATTGCCAGGGGCAGGTCACCCAGGGTGCGGAAGGTACTGCGGTAGGAGCTGTGCATCTTGCGCACGCGGGTGCCCCGGTGGAGCAGGTTGTAGCGGTCGGAGGTGGGGCCGAACATGCACACCATCACCTCGGCGATTTCGCCATGAGCGGCGGTCCAGGTGGCGTTGATCAGGTTCTGCGCGGCGTCCGAGGAGGGGCGGTCGGAGGAGCGTTGGCTGCCCACCATCACGATCGGCACCGGCGGATTCTGCACCATGAAACTGAGCGCCGCCGCTGTGTGGTGCATGGTGTCGGTGCCGTGGCCGATCACCACCCCGGCATAGCCGGAGCGGATCGCGCTGCCCACCTCTTCGGCCAGAATCAGATACTGCTCCGGCCCCATGTTCTCGGAGAAGACGCCGAAGATCTTTTCGGTCTCGAGATTGCAGATATCAGCCAGTTCCGGCACCGAGCCGTAGAGTTCGCCGGGACTGAACGCGGGAATCACTGCTCCGGTGCGATAGTCGAGCCGCGAGGCGATGGTTCCACCGGTCCCCAGCAGCTTGACCGTCGGTTTGTCGGGGCTGACCGGGAAGGCTTTCTCCGGAATCTTGTACTTCGCCTCGCGGTAGCCGATCTCTTCCAACTCGCGAATGGTGTCGTGGCGCAGGCCGATGTTGTAGCCGGTGCCGAGCTTCAGCACAATGTGCAGCGCGTCGGAGGTTTCGGAGCGGGGCAACAGGAGCCCCTTGAAATCGCCCCGCGTGGTCCGCGCGATCACCTCGCTCCACACCCGCACACCCTGCGCCTTCATCAGGCTCAAACAGGGCTCGCGATAGCCCTTGTAACGTTCATCCGGCGGCTCGATCGGGTTCTCTTGTTGCGTGCCCACGGTTCAGCTCCCAAAAAGCGGCGCCAGCGCCCGCTCCAGTTTCTCCCGCGCGATCCGCGGGTCGACGCGGCCGATCAGCACCGCCATCACTTCGCCCATTGTCCAGCGCAGCGCCGCCTCCAGCGTTGCTCCCGCCATCCGCCGGTGCGCTTCACCCGCCGCCTTGCCGACCAGCAGATCGAGTGTTTCGGCGTCGTCGGTGCGTCGCGAATGGCGTCGAATGATCGCCTCGGGGCTCTCTTCCGGCCTGGTGAGCAGGCGATCCATGATCGCCTCCAACCCATCCGCCCAGATCTGTTCCTGCTCCAGCGCGCGCACCAGCGGCGCCAGGCGTTCAGGCGCCGGCGGCAGTGTGACCCCCGCGCTTCGCGCCAGGTAGGGCAGACGCTTCTCCAGGGCCGCCGCGACCCGCCGCGCCACCTCCCCCGCCGCCGGAGCCAGCGCGTCGAAGCAGTCGGCCCACGGCGCCGCCGCCAAGCGCTCCGCCGCGACCGGAGAGAGGCCCAGCGCTACATAGCGATCCTGGCGTTGCCAGAGTGGTTCCGGCAAAGCGTCGCGCACTGCGCTGACCCAGGCATCGGGGATCGGCACCGGTGGTGTGTCGGTGTCGGGATACATCCGGTCGGCGCCCGGCAAGATGCGTTCGAAGCCGGTGGTCCCGTCGGCGCATGCCTGTCGCGTCTCCGCCGGCACGCCGTCCAGCGCGTCGAGCGCGCGGAGAAAGATCTCTCTGACCGCCGTGTCGATATCCGCAAGCGGCCCCCAGAGCACAATCAGCGCATCGTCGCCGGTGGCGTCCAGCGCGGTTCGCACCTGCCGCCATTCACTGCTCTCCAGACCGTAGCCGGGGATGTCGGAGTGGATCAGGAAGGGGCGTCCGGTCAGGCAGGCGATCACCCGCACCCGGTCCACCAATTCACTGGCGAACGTG
>JALXCG010000249.1:0-1211 GCA_026991065.1 Gemmatimonadota bacterium
GGTCGCGGGTGGGCATTTGCGGTTTACGTTCTTCCCGGCGGTGGAGGCAGACAACGTGGTCGCGGTCCTGACCATGCCGCAGGGAACCAGCGTCGAGCGCACCAGTGCGGCGATTCGTCGCATCGAAACCGCGGCGGCGCAGTTGAGGCAGGAGATCGCGGATGAAGAGGGGCAGCCGATTGTTGCCCACACCCTGGCAACTGTCGGAGCGCAACCCTATGTGGCATTGCAGTCGCGCCATTCGCCGGCAGCACCGCCGGTGCCGTTGGCTTCGCACGTGGGGGAGGTGAATCTGCAGTTGGTGCCGGCGGAGACGCGGGAGATCACTGCTGTCGAGGTGGCGCGGCGGTGGCGCGAGTTGGTTGGAGCGATCCCCGACGCCGTGGAGTTGACTTTCACCTCCGAACTTTTTTCCAGCGGCGCTCCCGTGAATGTACAGCTGGCGGCGCGCGATTACGATTCTTTGACGCGGGCCGCCAGGGAGTTGAAGGCGCATCTCGGCACTTATCCAGGGCTCTACGACATTGGGGACTCCTTCCGTGCCGGGAAAGAGGAGCTGCAGCTTTCGATCCGTCCGCAGGGGGAGGCGCTGGGGTTGACCCTGGCGGATCTCGCGCGGCAGGTGCGGCAGGGGTTCTATGGTGAGGAGGTGCAACGGGTCCAGCGGGGGCGTGACGAAGTGAAGGTGATGGTGCGCTACCCGGCCGCGGACCGGCGCTCCCTGGCAACGCTGGAGAATATGCGGATTCGGCTTCCAGGCGGCAAGGAGGTGCCCTTCGCCACGGTGGCAAAGGCGCGTTGGAGCCACGCACCGGCCACGATCCGCCGGGTGGACCGCAAGCGCAGCATCAACGTAACGGCGGAGGCATCGCTTGCCGAGATCAATCCCAATGAGGTGATTCGGGCGCTCAAGAGCGATTATCTGCCGAGCCTGGTCAAGCGTTATCCCGGTCTCTCCTACACCTTTGAAGGGGAGCAGCGGGAGCAGGCGGACACACTGGCGAGTCTGGCGCGCGGATTCGTTCTGGCGCTGATCCTGATCTATGCCTTGCTGGCGATTCCGTTCCGCTCCTACCTGCAACCATTGGTGGTCATGACCGCGATCCCCTTCGGTTTCATCGGTGCGATCCTCGGGCACCTGCTCATGGGGTTCGATCTGACGATTCTCTCGCTTTTCGGAGTCGTCGCTCTGACCGGGGTGGTGGTGAACG
>JALXCG010000249.1:1221-7003 GCA_026991065.1 Gemmatimonadota bacterium
CAGGAGGCGGGCGTGGCGCGATTCCGCGCCATCGTTCTGACCTCGTTGACGACATTTCTCGGGCTCACGCCGATGCTGCTGGAGAAGAGCATGCAGGCGCGCTTCCTGATCCCCATGGCCACTTCGCTGGCTTTCGGTGTGCTCTTCGCCACCGCGGTCACCATGATCATGGTGCCGGTTTGCTACCTGATTCTGCATGATCTCATGCGCCTCTTCGGCCACTCCGGCGCGCTGCGATCGCGGCGCGGTGGGGCCGGTGGGGATGTCGTCGCCGGCAGCGGTTCGGGCAGCAAGGTTGAAGCGGTGGCCTGAACAGAAGAGGGGTCAGTGGGTGCGCCGCCGGTGCCAGATCGAGTAGTAGCGGTAGCGCCCCGGCATGTGGCTGCTGATCGATGCCGCAACCGTGACCAGGAGCAGCAGCGGCAGCCGCAGCCGCGGCCACAGGAGGGCCGCGAGAAGTAGCAGCACCTTGCTCAAAGTGATGGCGCCGCGCAGCTCCACGAACCAGAGCGGAGTACTTCCGGCGTGCGAGAGCGCCAGCAGTCCGCCGGTTAGCGCGCTGGCAATCGCCGGGTGCAGCAGGGCGGTGGCGGGCAGATGAAACCAGACGCCTCCGAGGAGTATACCGAAGGTGATGATGTGCAGGGTGCGCAACGTGATGCGCAGCCAGCGCTGGAGATCGAAATGGGGAAAACCAACCATGAGAAGGGTAGAGTGGAGCAATCTTGCCGGCGCCGCCAGCAAAATCCGCCGCTCTCCACGTAGGGTCTTTCTCGATGCAACGCTCCACTGCCGACCGCGCTTTCGAACCAGGTGCTCTTCTGCGTCTGGCGGCGCCGCTGGTGCTCTCGTTTTGGATGCGCTCCGCTTTCTCCTTTGTCGACACGATCTACGCCGCCACGTTGGGGGATGCGGCGGTGGCGGCGATTGGCCTGTCGATCCCTTTCGAGTTCCTTTTCATCGCCGTCTGGGTGGGGCTTTCCAACGGGTTGACGGCTACCCTCGGAGAGGCGTTCGGTGCCCGCGACGCCGGCCGGGTCGAGGCCTTGGTGCGGGTCGTGCGGTGGATGACCACCGCGGCGGTGCCGCTTTTTGTGCTCCTTGGATTGGCGCTCTGGTGGCTGGCGCCGACGCTGCCGATCGATTCGCAGGTGGCGCGTTATTTCGGCATCTACACTGCGGTCCTGATCGGCGGGACCGGCTTGACCGGCTTCTGGTCGGTGATCCCCGATTCTTTGATCAAGGCCCACTATCAGACCCGTGTCACCATGAAGGCCGGGGTTCTGTCGAACTCACTCAACCTCTTCTTGAATACACTCTTTCTCTTTGTCTTTCATTGGGGAATTCTGGGCATTGCGCTCTCCACCGTAATCGGACGCCTGGGCGGCTTGCTCTATGCGTTGAAGAAGGCGGCGGGATTCGAGGCCCGACGGCGTCGGCAGTGGGCGGCGGACGCTCCCCGGCAGGCGCCGTCGTCGTCGTCGGCGCCACCCGTATCGGCAGCCTCATCCGCTTCACCAGATCCATCACCGTCGCCGGCGGTAGAAGCCGCGACATCGACCGGTCTGCTCAATGTGCGCACGCCGGCGCGGGCGATCCTCGCCCTGGCGTTGCCGGCGTCGCTCTCCTTCGGTTTGATGGCAACCGAGTCCGCGGTTGTTAACCGGATTCTCGCTACTTTCGACCAGGCCACGGCGGCGATTGCCGCTTTCGCGATCTTTCATCGCGTGGCGATGTTCGCCGGGATGCCGCTGATCGCCATTTCGGCCGCTTCGCTCCCCTTCTTTGCCCGGGCCCACGGAGCGGGAAATGGGGGCGCGATGCGGCGCGGTCTGCTGGAGGGGTCATTGGCCTCGGTGGTCTACGTGGTGGCTGCGGTGGGGCCGATCACCTACTGGGGGGCGGAGGCGATTGCCCGGTCTCTGGCCGAGGCCCCGGCGACGATCGCATTTGCTACTTTCGCGCTGCGCATGGTGCCGCTCTCCGGCCTCGCGACCATCCCCTTCGTGCTCTGTCGCCCGGTTTTTGACGGCATGCAGCAGGGCGCGCCCGGGGCGATCATGGCGTCGGTCCGCTATTTGGGGTTGACCCTGCCGGCGGCGTGGGGAGGCGCGCATGTCGCGGCTGCTTTCGGCTATCCCCGCTTCAACGGTGTGGTCCTGGGGCTGATCACCGCGGGCTTGCTGGTTTCCAGCGTCTTTCTTGCCTGGACCGTGCGGAAAGTTCGTCAGCTCGCTGACGCGTGAGCAAAGTGGGCAAGAGCGCTGTACTCCGCCCCACTGGGCAGAAGCCGGCTGGCAAAAAGGGTGGTTTGCTGAACCTGCATGGGGATTCGCCGGTCGACATCGGCACCGAGCGCGGGTGGCGGGCCGCCCCGGCGACGCAGGCGACCGACCGTGAGATGAGGCGTGAAGCGGCGTGGTTCCGGTGGGAAACCACACTCGACAACCGCGTGCTCCACAACCGCCGCCAACTCGATTAGCGCGCCGTTTGTTTCGGGTTCGAGCGCAACCACCAGGGGGCGGCGGCGTGGCGGGAACGGCGCCAGGCGGATCCACTCAATCGGGAACTCGGGAAACTTCGTTAGAGCGGCATGCAGAGCCGCCGTCAAGGCGGGGATCTGCTGCCGATCGGTTTCGCCTAGAAAACGCAGTGTGACGTGAAAACAATCGGGAGCCAGCCAGCGAACGCCGTCGTCTTCCCGGCGGACTGCTCCCACCCATTCAGCGATCGCTTCGCGGGTTGTGTTGGGGAGATCGACTGCGACGAAGATTCGGGGCTTGCTTTTGCTCATGGGGGAGTTGTTTTCGCGGAAGCTTTGCGTTCTATGAGCACGACAGTGATGTTGTCCGTGCCGCCCGCGTCCAGAGCGGCGCGGATGAGTGCGTCAACCGCGGCATCGCTCTTCGGCTCACGGTCGAGAATGGCCTCAATACTGGGATCGTCGAGCATCCCGGTGAGGCCGTCGGTGCAGAGCATGATGCGCTCGCTCTGTTTCAACTCTCGCGGGGGGTCGGAGTGATCCACCTCGAGTGGCAGCGGGATCCCCAGCGCCTGAGTGATCACATTGCGCTCGGGGTGAACGCGCGCCTCGGCTGCGGAGATGATCCCCGCGTCGACCATCTCCTGTACCCGGGAGTGATCATGCGTGAGCTGCTGCAGGTGACCGGGGCGGTGGCAGTAGATGCGACTGTCTCCGACGTGCACCCAGTGGACCTGTTCCGCCACTGTCAGCACAACCACGCAGGTGGTACCCATGCCGAATAGCTCGTTGGGCTCGGTCAGGCTGCGCACATGAATCAGATCATTGGCCGCCCGCATGCCCCGCTCCAGCCGCTCGGGGATCTGCTCCGGGTCGATCTTTACGCCCTCGAAGGCTTTGGCGAAAGAGGTCGTGGCCAAATGGCTGGCGACTTCGCCCCCTTTGTGGCCCCCCATTCCGTCGGCCACGACGCAGAGAAGAGAGCGGTCGTCGAGAGAGACGATCGCGTAGGAATCCTGGTTCGTGGTCCGCACATGGCCGATGTGCGTGGCGCCATGGGCTTGAAGAGGGCTGGACACTGGAGAAGCTCCGGGATGCTGCACCGATTTCAACACCTTCATAATACTATAGATTCTCGCCGGCTGTACTTATCACGGTATCCAGAACAACCTGCTCGAAGAGATCCAGGCCAAGAGAGGCGCGAGCATCGCCGTGAGAGTCAAAAAAACTGATACGGGAGCCGGCACTTGGGCCATCCTCCAACAGTACGCGCACATGCGCCCCAGAGTCGCTCATCCGCAGTTGTGTGTTGGGAGCGGAAACAGCCAGGCCCAGACGCTCATTCCCGTCCGCATCGAAAAGATGGAACCCTGTTTCGCTCGCCTGGTGTCGCAACAGGACACGCGGGGTGCTGGTGGAATCGGACAGGGCCAACATGGGCCCCTCCGCGTTGGCACGCAAGGTGATTTGCGCACTCACGTTGTCACCACCCAGAGCGAGGCCGGGAGTACCGCCGGGGAAGATGCCGAGGTGCGCTTGGACTGAGCCATCACGCCCGCGGGCCAGCAGCCCGGTCTCGGTCAGGCTCATTCTCTCCGCGCCATCCGGCCCATAGAAATAGACCCCCGGCACCCTGTTCTTGACGCGCAGAGCGACCCGCGTGCGCCCGAGATCGTCGACCAGGCGCAGGTCGCGCGTGCTTGATCTGTCGCTCCGCGCGGAATCGTCGCGGCTGATCTGTGGCGGCGGTTGCTGCCGAAGAAACTGCGCCACCGGCACCAACATGCCGGCCAACAGTATGGCGACCAGCATGAAGAGCCGGCGGCGCAGACGCTGCACCTGGGTTTCCAGTTGCCGCACGCGGGCTTCGATCTCGGCTGGTGTCAGCGAGGATTCCATCGCGCAAGGATAGCGCCGGGTAGCCCGCGGGTGTGATTACAACTTGTCGGTCACGCCTCCTGGCGGGCAGCCACGCTCAGCACCAGATGGTCATCACTCACCTCGATGTCCACCCGATCACCATCCTGGATGTCGCCACGCACCAGGGCTCGCGCCAGGGGGGTCTCCAGGGCGGTGGAGATCAGGCGTTTCAGCGGTCGGGCCCCGAACGCCGGGTCGTAGCCCTTGTGGGCCAACCAGCTTTGTGCTTCCGGAGTCATCCGCAGCTCGATCCCGCGACCCGCGATGCGCTGCCGCACTTCGTTCAGCAGGAGTTCGGCGATCGCCGCGATCTCACCCTCCTGCAGAGGCTTGAAGAGAACGATCTCGTCCAGGCGATTGAGGAATTCAGGCCGGAACTGGGCCCGCACCGCAGCCATCACCTGGTCGCGAACTGACTGGGGGATCTCCGCCTTTCCAGCATTCTCCAGCAGCAGCGGACTGCCGATGTTCGAGGTCAGAATGATCACCGTATTCTTGAAATCGACCCGCCGGCCCTGTGAATCGGTAAGGGTTCCCTCGTCCAGAATCTGCAGCAGCATGTTCCAGACATCCGGGTGCGCCTTCTCGATTTCGTCGAAAAGAAGCACACTGTAGGGGCGCCGCCGGACCGCTTCGGTCAACTGACCGCCCTCTTCAAAGCCCACATAGCCGGGCGGAGCGCCGATCATTCGCGACACCGAGTGGCGCTCCATGTATTCCGACATATCCAGGCGCACCATGTTGCCGGGGTCGTCGAAGAGCGCCAGCGCCAGTGCGCGCGCCAGTTGCGTCTTGCCGACGCCGGTCGGACCGAGAAAGAGGAAGGAGCCGACCGGTCGCTGCGCATCCTTTACCCCGGCGCGGGCCCGCAATACGGCATCGGCCACCGCTTGCACCGCTTCGTCCTGACCGATCACGGTTTCATGCAGGGTCGTATCGAGGCGCAGGAGCTTCTCCCGTTCCCCTTCCCGCAGTCGGCTTACGGGCACCCCGGTCCAGCGCGAGACCACTTCGGCAACCTCTTCGTCGGTTACCTCCTGGTGCAGCAGCGAGCCCTCCGCGGAGGTCAGCTTCGCGGCTTCCTCTTCGGCCTCCTTGATCGCTTGTTCCACCTGCGCCTGTTTCCCGTAGCGCAACTCGGCCAGGCGGTTGAGGTTGTGTTCCCGCTCCGCGATGGTCATCTCGTGACGCAAGCGCTCCAACTCCTCCTTGAGTTCACTCACCCGCTCCAGGGCGGCCTTCTCTCGCTCCCAACGGGCGCGCAGACCATCGGCCTCTTCGCGCAGCGAGGCGAGCTGCTTGCGCAGCTCCTCCAGCCGCTTCTTCGAGGCTGCGTCCTTCTCCTTCTTCAGCGCTTCCTCTTCGATCTCCAATTGCAGG
>JALXCG010000250.1 GCA_026991065.1 Gemmatimonadota bacterium
CATCCAAACCGTCGTAAACGCGATTGAACAATACATTACGACAAAGCAACTGCCACCTCTTCCGGCACCAAAAACCACTTCAGATGGCTAAACTGTTACTTTTTTTCTTCGCTGGGGTCTTGAGCACATTGCGCGCAGATCGTTCCATCGGCAGGTATAACGACGCGACCAGCGCCTTGGCCGCCTTAGCAATATTATTCGTATTGTTTTCGGACTCGTGTTTCCACCAGTAAAAACAAGTCACAGCGGCCAAATACATGCGCAATGTCGTGACACTCTGCCACTTTCTGATCTTTCCTTCGTCGATCCTTTCGGCATTGACTGATTCCGGAAAGGGAAATGAATCGAGTCGTTCACGCCAGTCCATCCCACTGAGGGACAAAGTCTTGCAGCGCATATGCCGAAGCACTTCAGCGAGGATTCTTCGTTGATCCTCCGGCGGGACACCGTATTGCGTTAGGACATCGATCGCCCAATGTTTGGTGAGTTTCCATAATACTCTCCGACCTTCGTAACTCGGTTGAGCCAAGAACTTTGTCCATTGATCCTCCGGGTGTTCCGCCATGCTCCATTCTCCACTGCGCTTGGTCTAGCCAACTCAAAACCACGTCGTTGGTCCAACACAATACTAATACTGTAACAGATGCGGCTTTGTGAGTCATGAATCCAAGGCAATGGAATGCACAGGGGACATTTCGGGGGAAGTCAGTTTCTGCCAAGATTGTCTCCTTAGCACCGAAAGCCCGATCATCGTCGGTAACTTCCGCGGTTCACGGGCTTCGCGAGCCTAAGGCAATATATAAGTATATACCGTCTTGGCAGTGACGTTTTCCATTTCAGGCCGACCAGAATTTCTAAGATGCTCGGAATCCTGGCAAACTGGGAGATATAGTCGGTTTCCATGCCCTGTCCTACAGTGGATTCTCCGGGAAGAGAGCCGTTTCGATGGTTGTGTTTTGGTTCACCTGGAATTGGAATTCCGTAACGGACGTGTGAGTACCTGACGGGAACGCATCCTGCGAAGATGCCGCAGCATCCTGCTGCGAAAGATTGTCGCATTTGGGCCAATCGAACGGAGCGTGTGTTGGGGCGGAAGGGGAGCAGTGCTCCCCAGTGCCCGGCCCGTTGTCTTGGCCCCCCGGACAGCGCTTACACCACCCTTCGGGCGATGCCGGCACTTCTGCGTTGCCCTATCCTCTGCCGAGGCAAGTCGTATTTTAGAACCTCCTCGAGTATCAAGCAACATTTCGAGCCTGCGCGCGACGAAGCTGACTGCTAAGCCTCACAAAACCTGGGACAAATGAGGCGCGTGAGTCTCACTTTAGGTGTCCTTTCGGTGAGCGTGTGGTCCCTGAAAAAGTCGCTCGTTGGGTGATTCGGTCGGCAAGGCCGGCGCGAGGGGCGGGCTGGGGCCGCGGTGGTCCGCTACTGAGAACGGCGGCACAAGAGATCCAGGGGCTCCCGACTCGAGTGACCGCGCGATGGCCACTCGCGCAGAGCCGGCGCCTCCAGAGCGCACGGTGACCGGTGACCGAGATCCAGTGCTTCGACAGCGTAGAAAGACCGGACGCCCTGGCAGCCGATAAGCGGCCGGTTCCTTACACTTGATCAATAGCAACGCCGAGTAAAACCACGACGACCGCCATACACCATCCCCGAACGGTTCCACGAACCCGTGGCTGCTCGGCCGCATCATCACACCCGTCTCCGGGTCAACATACTGGACATAACGTTGGCGGCCGCCCGTCGGCTGAGCCCACGCCACCGTCGCCTTGCCCAAGAACACCGCAAGACACGCGATAACGACGCAGCCGCGAACGAGGCGACACAATCGACGAGCACAGCTCATAACGGAAACACTCCTGTAAGATCGATCACTCGTACCCGAGACGAGAGGAGCTATTGTCAAAAGTTGTGGCCTGGGCGGGCGAAAAAAGGCGGCGTATCCTGCTAGGAGCAGTATCAACATTCCCCTAGCAGCCCGCGAAGGGCAAAGGAGTACGCCATGTC
>JALXCG010000251.1 GCA_026991065.1 Gemmatimonadota bacterium
CCGAGGTTCGTGTCACCACCTTGGCGATGGCCTGCCTGGGGCTCGATCCGGGGCATCTCGACGCGCCCAAGGCGGCGGACGCTCAGGTCGGCGCCGTGATCGACGGGCTGATCGCCGGAACCCCGTTGCGCCAGGTGCGAATTGTCACGCCGGACGCCGCGACCCACCGGGCTTTCGTCGAGCGCGCCGGGGCTCATTTCACCCTGCCCAAGTAGGTAGCGGGGTGGTGCCGGAGCGGAATCCGTCGCCCGATCTTGCAACCCTGCGCCAGCGCATCGGAGCGGGCTCTCCTCGGCTGCGAGCAAGGTGCCGGATGCCAGGTGGCAAGGGACTGGCGAGTGAGGCGCATCTCAATACGCCGCAGGGATTCAGTCCCGCAGCCAACGACGCAGATGGGGCCCGGATGGTGGAACGATGCCGAATTTCGAAGATTGACCTGGCCGATAATCGGTTCTAGCCTAATCTATTCGTATTCAAACTCAGATAACCCCCGTCACTGAATTAGGAACTCCCCCATGAGCAAACCGATCGCTGTAACCGACGCGACTTTCGAAGAAGAGGTTCTCAACCATCCCGGCACAGTCGTGGTTGATTTCTGGGCGGTTTGGTGTGGTCCTTGCCGCGCCATCGCTCCGCTGATGGAAGAGATCGCCGAGGAGTATGACGGCCGCGTCAAGGTGGTCAAGGTGGATACCGACAGCAATCCCCAGATTCCCACCCAGTACGGCATCCGCGGCATTCCGACCCTGATCTTCTTCAAGGATGGCAAGAAGGTCGATATGCACGTCGGTGTTATCGGCAAGGCGCAGCTTGTGGCCAAGATCGAAGCGGCCCTGTAGTTGCCGCGGGCAGCCGGTCGATTGTAATTGACATTTCGCCGGTCCCTGAGTAGCCTCTCGATTCTCTTTTTGAGAGGCGTGAGTTCGCCCTCGGGCGGGCTCCGCGGCCAGGTAGCTCAGTTGGTAGAGCACGCGACTGAAAATCGCGGTGTCGGGAGTTCGATTCTCCCCTTGGCCACCATCTTGTGGAAGGCCCGTTCCCCGCGTGGGGACGGGCCTTTTGCATGGGGTCGTTGCGCTTCCGGCGGCGGCTGTCGCGGAGGCCGGTGGGCGGAGTGGCGCGTGGTCCGTGGGGCAACCGCCGGTGGGCTCGCGGGGCCGCGGGGAGGGAGAGCCCGATGGCGGTGATTCGGGACCATGATCGCTATTACTGGAACTTCCAGCGGGCGGTGGCGCGCAATCAGTTGCTCCCGTTTCTGCAGCGCGCCGGAGTGGACTGGCGGCGCGGCCGGGTGGTGGAGCTGGGTTGCGCCGAGGGGGGGGTGGCGCTGGAGTTCGCGGCTGCCGGAGCGTCGGTTCTGGGGCTGGACCTGGATGCCGCGCGGGTGGCGGTGGGCCGTGAACTGGCGGCCGAGGCGGGCGTGGAGCTGGAACTGCGCCCCGGCGATGCCTGCGATCCACGGATTACCGGGGGGCCGGTGGAGCTGATTGTGCTGCGCGACGTGGTCGAGCATCTGCCCGATCTGGAGGGGGTGCTGCGCGGGCTGCGGCGCGTGCTGCGGCCGGATGGGCATCTGCTGGTGGCGTTTCCGCCCTATTACAGCCCGTTCGGGCTGCACCAGCAGTTGCTGCGGGGGGCGCCGCTGCGTTGGCTGCCGTGGGCGTCGCTTTTGCCGCCGCGGCTGCTGCGGCGCTGGATCGGGCGCGGGCCCTTCAATGGCGAGGTGCGGGAGCTGCTGGAGTGCCGGCTATCGCTGCGCCGCTTTGCCGCCGCTTGTGCCCGGGCGGGATATGGGGAGCGCCGGCGGCAGGCTTACCTGGTGCGTCCGGCGCACGCGCTGCGCTTTGGTTTGCCGGTGATTCCGGCGGGGCCGCTGGCGCGGGTGCCGGGGTTGCGCGAGGTGCTGGTCTCCGGGGTGGTGGTGTTGCTGCGGCCGGTGGGGCGGGAGGCGCCGGCCCGGACCGCGGGCGGTTCGGGCTGAAGATGAGCCGGGAGCGGGTGCGCTGGGC
>JALXCG010000252.1 GCA_026991065.1 Gemmatimonadota bacterium
CGCACCCGTGTCGAGGAGAGTCGCGCGGCTCAACTCCGGAATAAACTCCGGATAACTGGAAAAATCGGTCACGGTTCGCAGCAGATCATCAATGGTGGCGGCGCAGGCGATGGTTTGTTCAACTCGAAGCATTGAGATTTTCCGACACAAAAGAGTGAGAAGAGCCGGGGGAAGAGGAGCTTACACCGGATCTTCCCCACTGGTTTCGGTTCCGCGTCCCCCTCTCTCTTTTTTGCAGCACCTCGGTAGCCTCCCCCCGGCGCCGGCGCCGACGGCAGCGGAGCAAATTTCTCATTCGGACCGCCGCGTCCTGGCCGAAACAGCGCCTGCCCCAGTGCTTGGCATTGGCTCAAAAAGCGCCGTCAGCAAAGGAACTCACAGCGCCTCGCGCCGGCCCGGGCTGCCGCGCGTCCTCACCGAAAAAGGCCGGGAACTTTGCGCCCGCCCGTCGGTAGTAAAAGCACAGAGAGAACGAGCAGCGCGACTCCCCGAGTGGTTGAATCCCACCGGGGGGTTCTTTTTTTAAGCGGTTCATGGCGCGATCCCTGGTTGCAAAGCAGACATTTGTCTGCTAAATTGCGTTCAACCCATCAAGGAGTTGCCATGAGTCGGACGCCACGCGGCGAAACGCGTTCCCGGATATTGGAATTTATGCGCCGGCGAATAGCGGCGGGGGAGCCGCCCACCGTGCGCGAAGTTCAGCAAGCCTTCGGCTTTCGTGCCGTGGAGTCGGCGCGGGCGCATCTGCGGGCGTTGGTGCAGGCCGGTCAGCTGGTGCATCTACCGGGGCGAGCGCGTGGCTATCGTCTGCCGGAGCCTGTGGGCGCGCTCTCCTGGGTGCCGCTGCTGGGGCGGGTGCAGGCGGGGGCGCTGAGCGATGCGATCGAGGCGCCGGAGGGTTATGTACCGGTGCGCGCGCAAGATGCGGGGAAGGCCCACTTCGCGCTCCGGGTGGTGGGGTGGAGCATGGTCGGCGCCGGTATTCTGCCGGGGGACCTGGTCATTGTGCGCCGCCAGCCAACCGCGCATTCCGGCGAGATCGTGGTTGCCCTGGTTGGTGACGAAGCAACGGTCAAGACCCTGCGTTTGCGTGGCGGTCAGGTGGTTCTCGAAGCACAAAATCCGGACTTCCCGCCGATTTTTCCCGATCCGGAGTCTCTGCGCATCCTGGGAAAAGTGGTTGAAGTGCGGCGTTACCTGGAGGAGGGCTCCTGAGCATGGCGCCGGCATCTTTTGCGCTGGATCTTCCCAAGCCGCTGCTCACCGCGGGGCAACTCAGCTTGCCCGCTGCCGCTGGCGAGGCGCCCGCGCGGTGGGAATTCGCGGCTCTGGCCGGGCGTTTGGTGGAACTCTCCGCGGCCCATGCTTCCGCTGCCTTGACCCTGGCGTTGCAGCTGGTCGGCAATGCCCAGTCGGCGGGGGAGACGGTGGCCTGGATCGCCGCCCAATCCAGCCTCTTCTATCCGCCGGATGCCGCAACCCATGGGCTCGACTTCGCTGCATTGGTGGTGGTGCGCGCGGGAACCCTGCGCGCCGCGCTGCGTGCCGCGGATCACCTGCTGCGCTCCGGCGGGTTTGGGCTGGTCTGTGTCGATCTGGCGGCGGATGCCCGGGTGCCGCTGGCGGCGCAAACACGGCTTTTGGGCCTGGCCCGCAAGCACGCGGCAGCGCTCCTCTTTCTTACTCAAGGTGCGGGAAGTGGGCTCGGCTCCCTGATCTCTCTGCGCGGCGTCGCCGAGCGGGAAGCAGTTGCACCGCATCGGTTTCGTTGTCGCATCAAAGTTTCGAAAGACCGCGCACGCGCCTCCGGCTGGTGCGCTTCCAGGGTCTATTGTGGGCCGCCTGGCTTGCGTTGATCTGCCGGCGTTTCCGCTGCAACTGCTCCTGCTGGAGCGGCCGCAATGGCGAAACGAGCCGGTCGCGGTGGTGGCCGAAGAGTGTCCCCACGGCAGAGTTCTTTGGGTGAACCAGGTGGCGCACCGCGGGGGGGTGCGGGTGGCCATCGG
>JALXCG010000253.1 GCA_026991065.1 Gemmatimonadota bacterium
ATGATAGACTGTCGCATTATGAGTCCCGATACAGCTTCCGAGCAGATTGTAACGATTCCCGCCAAGCCCTCCGATGCCTTGAATGACCCGGCCCACAAGCTGGCGCCCGAGGGGCATCCATTCATTCGGGGCGGCGCGCTGGTGGGGATGATCGCTTTGGCGATGGGGTGGGGGACGCTGGCGCTGCTGGCCCTGGCGTTCGCGGCGTTTTCTGTCATCTTTTTCCGCAACCCCCAGCCGGCGACACCGGCGCGGCCGGGACTCGCGGTGAGTCCCGCTTCCGGCAAGGTGATTGTGGTGGAAGAGGCTTTTGAGCCGGATTTTCTGCGCGCCCGCGCATTGCACATCGCGATCTTCTTGAATGTAGTCGATATCCACGTGAATCGGGCGCCGGTAAAGGGGAAAGTGGTGGATCTGCACTACCATCCCGGGCGCTTCATCTCCGCGACGAGCGACAAATGCGCCGAGGTCAACGAGCGCAATCACGTGGTCTTTGAGTGCGCCGAAGAGGGTGCCACGGGGGCTCGCGTGTTGGTTACCCAGATCGCCGGATTAATCGCCCGGCGGATCGTCTGCCACGCGCGCCTGGCGGATCTCTACCGGCGCGGCGAGGCCTTTGGGCTGATTCGGTTCGGATCGCGTACCGATCTTTGGTTGCCGCTCGGTTCGCGGGCACAGGTGGCGGTTGGTGAGCGGGTGCGGGTCGGCGAGTCGGTGGTCGCCGAGCTGCCGGCGGCGCCCGCGGTGGAGCGTGCCGCCGATGGGGTCGCCGACGCCGGGGCGGAGGCATGAAAATGCGCCCCCGGGTCGACAGCATGCGACGGGGCATCTATGTGCTGCCCAGCCTTTTCACCACCGGCGGCCTGGCCATGGGGTTCTGGTCGATCGTGTTCACGATGCACGGGGAGTTTGTGCCGGCGGCCTGGTGCATCGTCGGCGCGGGCTTCTTCGACAACATGGATGGTCGCGTGGCGCGCGCCTCGCGAACCACCACCCGCTTCGGTATCGAATACGATTCGCTCGCCGACCTGGTCTCTTTCGGTCTGGCCCCGGCGCTCCTGGCCTACGGCTGGGCTCTGCAGGATTTCGGCCGGTTCGGCACGGTCGCCGCATTTCTTTATGTGGTGAGCGCTGCCCTGCGCCTGGCGCGCTACAACGTGCAACTCGAAAGCCAGGATGCACGGGTTTTTCGCGGCCTGCCCACACCCGGCGGCGGCGGCATGATCTGCTCCACAGTGCTTTTTTTCGAGACCTATGGGCACTATCTGCCCAAGATCAAGATCCCCTTCATCGGCAGCGCCGGAATGGTGGTGTTGGTCTATCTGCTCGGTTATCTCATGGTCTCCTCGATCCAATACACCAGCAACAAGGGCTCCCGCACTCAGCGGGCGCCCCTGGAGCGGCTGGCGTTGGTGATCGCTTTTATCGGTTTGATCCTGTGGAAGCCGGAGATCATGCTCTTTCTGATCGGCGTCTTCTACGTCTCCTCCGGGCCGCTGGGGATCGTGCCGCGGGCGCGGGCGCGGCGGCGTGCCGGCGGCACCTGGTTCAAGGAGCCGGCAGGCGCGGAACCGGAGGTTGAAGCGGAGCAGAGTGCAAATGGCGGCGGAGATTCGACCGATTCTCCGCCCGGCGCGGGGCCGATTTCGGTCGTCTCGTAGGGGATCAGCGGGGGCGCTACAGATCTCCGCGCAGCATTGCCACCAGGGAGACACCGGCCACGCAGGCGGTTTCGGTGCGCAGCACCCGCTCGCCCAGATGCAGCAACCGGAAGCCGTGCGTCCGCAGCAGATCCCGCTCGGCGGGCGCCCATCCCCCCTCCGGCCCGACCGCCAGGATGGTCTCGGTGGTCTGCTCGATGCGCACTCCGCTCAGCGGCGCGGTGGCCTCGTAGAGATCGAGGGCGAGACGCGCCCGCACCACCCCCTCCGTCGTCGGCTTCACCAAAGACGGCGACCGCTTGGTGGGCGTCACCGCCCGCCGTCAGGCAATCACCAACCCG
>JALXCG010000254.1 GCA_026991065.1 Gemmatimonadota bacterium
ATGCTGCTCTCCGCCCTTCGTGCCCTCCGCCTCGTCTCTTTGCGCACTTTCCGGCGCCTCTCCCCGTGTCTCTCCCGCCGCGCGGCCCCGCGCCGTGTGCTGCTCGCGCCGCTGGCGGCCGGGGCGCTGCTCCTGCCGGCGCCGGCTCTCGCCGCGGCCGGCGGCGCGGCCGGAATCACGGGGACCGGCGCGGTCGCGGCAACCGCGGCGGAGCGCACCCGCGCAATCGTCTACAGTGCGCGCATCGACCAGATTCCCGCCTCCACCGGCGTCGCTGCCGCCGCCGCGATCCCCGCCGTCGACGCTCCGGACGCCCTTCTCGCCACCCTCGCGCGCAGCGGCGGCACCATCGAGCGGCTGGAGTTCGATGCCGAACGCGGCCCCGCTGACCCCGGCGCGCGCCGTCGGGTCCTGCGCGCGGGCGTCCCGGAACTGCGCTATCCCGGCCTGAGCGTGGAGTTTCGCCGGCTGCTGGAGCAGGGCGACAGCCACTTCGGCCAAATCGTGCGCAGCGCCGATGGTCGCAGCGCCGATCTGCGCGCGGCGGATGGCAGCGTTCCGGTCCACTGGGAGCTGCCGGCGACTCCGGGAGAGGAGCCGCTGCGGGTGCGGATCAGCCGCGGCGACGAGCTGCTGGCGCGTCTCACCATTCGCGAGAGCGCCCGGGGGCCCGCCGGTGAGCTGTGGCCCGACTGGGTGCGGATCGACGTGCCGCGACGTGGCGGCAGCATCGTCCAGATCTACGACTACAGCGGCGAACCGCCGGCGCGGGAGCTGGACCCCGGCGCGTTCGGCGCGGTGGTGCGCGGCGGCGGCGCGGCGGGCGGTCGGGGCGGCGCCGCAATGGTGGCCGGCGCGGGCGACGCGGCCGGCTTGGGCGCTGCCTCCGGCGCGGGGGGCGGCCCCGGCACCCTGGAGATCGACACACCGGCGGCCGCGGTCGACTACCACTACGCGCTCAACGACCTCACCTTTGACTACGACAGCGGCTGGCAGCCCCCGGGCAACGAAGAGCCGGGCGGCTGGCCGATGCAGATGCGCTTTCAGTTTGGCGGCGGCTTCGACGTCGCCTCCGATGTCGCCGGCGAGTTCCACCTGCGCGACGAGGAGCTGCGCCTCGGCGCCGGCAGCGGCAACGTCCTGGCCGACTTCGGCGCCGAGATGGAGATGCAGGCCGCGCTCGACCTCTACATCATCGACCCCATCATCATCCCGGTCCCCTATGTGCCGCAGTTCGACCTGCGCGCCTATGACGACACCACGTTCGACTCCTTCCTGCTCGATTCCAGCGTTCACCTGGAAGATGATGGCCGCGGCTTGCTCTACGCCGTGCCACTGGCCGGCATCCCGTGGGTCCTGGAGGGCGGCGTCGCCGGCAAAGCCGCGGTGCACATGGATGGCGACATGACCGCGGATGCGCTGACCACCGACGACGGTCTGCGCTTCGAGGAGGAGGGCGCCGTAGCGCCGGTGCGCGCCCCGGGCGGTCACTACCACGCCATCTCTGAATATCAGGACAATCTTGATCTGGACACCCAGGTGTGGCTTTTTCCCACCGGTTTTGTGCGCCTCTTCGGCTTCACCTGGTATTACGAACTGCCGCTGGGGATCGAGTGGGTGGTCACCGAGGGCCGTTTCGACATGGAGATGTCGCCGGCGGCGATCGACTTTGCGCTCGCTCCCGGCGATCTGCTCTGGTCGTTTCCCGCGCCGGCGCCGATCGACGATCCGGTCCGCGGCGTGCAGCCGTGGGGCGACCGGATCTGGCTGACGACCAGCGGCGGCGATCTCAACGCGCTCCACGAGATCACCCGCGACGGCGTCTGGCTGCGCACCCTGGAACTCCCCGCGGGCGCCGGCTGGGCCGACCTGGCGGCCGATGGCGACTACCTCTACGCGGCGGCGGAGAGCGCCATCGAGCAGCTCGATCCACTCACCGGACAGGCCACCGGCTGGCAACTGGCCAGCCCGATCGCCGCTCCGCTCGGCCTCGCCTATGAGT
>JALXCG010000255.1 GCA_026991065.1 Gemmatimonadota bacterium
CTGGAGGCATGGGCCGGGGCCGCGGAAAAGGTATTTCACGGGAGCCCGTCGGGAATCGATGTGGCGGCGACGACGCGGGGGGGAGTGGGCTGGTTTGTGCGCGGCCGCGGCTGGGAGCCGGTGGAGCTGCCGCGGCCGTTGGCTCTGGTGGTGGGGCGCGAGGCGGGGCGCCGCGACACCGGGTCGGTGGTGGCGCGAGTTGGGCAGCGGTTGGCCGAGGAGCCGGATCTGGTGGCGGCGATTTTCGGGCGGATCGGGGAGTTGGTGTGGGCGGCACGACCGGCGCTCTGCGCGGGAGAGTGGTCGGTTGTTGGCGAGTTGATGAATCGCAACCATGAACTGCTGAGAGAGTTGGGAGTGTCGACGCCGGGGTTGGATGAACTTTGCGCGGCAGCGCTGGCTGAAGGGGCACTGGGAGCCAAACTCACCGGCGCCGGTGGTGGAGGATCGGTGATCGCGCTGGCTCCGGGGAATGAGGCGCGGATCGCGGCGGCCTGGAGGGCGGCCGGGCGCGAGGCTTTTGTCAGCGAAATCAGCGCGCCATCGTGATCCGTCGGAGGCGTGGAGGCGGGTGTCCGGGAGGGGGCGAGCACAGTAGTGACGGTTACTTTGCGGTGGGCGTGGATCGCGGTGGATACCCGCCCGCGGCGGGGTCATACTGGAAATTGAATCGAGTCCCGGCGGCTCGCCGCGGGAGTGACCTGTGGCGCCCGTGGGGAGCGGGGTCGGGTGACGGCATTGTTGCCGGTGCAGGTCCGGGCCCATGTTGACGGCGCGGGACGGCGCGGAGATTAGGAAGATGAAGCCAGGTGCATCCTCTCGCATGAGCGGTCTTTATCGACTCTCAATCGAGGATCGACGCCGTGAGTTAATGAAGCGCGTCGAGGTGCAGCATGATGAGATCGGGGCACTCGATTGGGGCGGGCTCTTGGCCGCCGATGCGGACAACCTGATTGAGAATGTTCTCGGCACCTACAAGCTGCCGTTCGCGGTTTGTCCCAATTTTCTGATCGATGGGCAGGAACGGGTGCTGCCGATGGTGGTCGAGGAGCCCTCGGTGGTTGCGGCGGCGTCGAATGCTGCGCGGATTGCCCGCGAAGGCGGGGGCTTTGTGACCGAGGCGGACGAGCCGGTGATGATCGGCCAGGTGCAGGTGCTGGATGTGCCGGATCTGCCGAGCGCGATTCAGAGGATTGATGAGGCGCGGGCGGAGCTGTTGGAGATGGCGAACGCTTGCCATCCCAATCTGGTGGCGCGCGGGGGGGGCGCCCGGGGCATCGAGGTGCGCACCCTGCCGGAGGATCAGCACCAGTTGGTCGTGCACATATTGATCAGCTGCTGCGATGCGATGGGAGCGAATCTGGTCAATACGGTGGCGGAGCGGCTGGCGGATCGGATCGCGGGGCTCGCGGGGGGGAGCCCGGGGCTGCGGATTCTGTCGAATCTTGCGGATCGGCGCTTGGTGCGCGTCGCGGTGCGAATTCCCGCGCACGCGCTGGCGATCGCCAAGATTCCGGGTGAACAGGTGCGTGATCAGATTGTAGCGGCGTCGCGTTTTGCCGAGATCGATCCCTACCGGGCGGTGACCCACAACAAAGGGATCATGAATGGGGTGGACGCGGTCTGTTTGGCGGTGGGGAATGACTGGCGCTCGGTGGAGGCGGGTGCCCACGCCTACGCGGCGCGTGGCGGCCGCTATGGCCCATTGGCGACTTGGCGTACTGGAGAGGATGGGCATCTGCTCGGCAAGTTGGAGATGCCGATGGCGGTGGGCATGGTCGGCGGGGCGATTCGGGTGCACTCTCTGGCCAGGCTGGGTTTGAAGATTGCGTCGGTCGAGAACTCTACCGACCTCGGCCTGGTGATGGCGTGCGCGGGGATGGCCTCTAATCTGGCGGCACTGCGGGCTCTGGCCACGATCGGCATTCAGCGCGGACACATGTCGTTGCATGCCCGGAGCGTGGCGCGCGCGGCCGGTGCCAAGGATGGGCAGGTGGAGTTGGTGGCGCGGCTCTTGGCGCAATCCGGAGAGATTCGGCCGGAGAACGCCGAGGCGATCATCAAGGATCTTGGGCTCTGAGGATTTGCGGTTGGTCGGGTGTGCGGCGCTTGGCGGATCGAGGGGTGAGGCGGGGGGCTTGCGCATTCATGCCGATCTTGGAATGATGGTCCGCGAACTGCTCCACGGAGGGCGGTTCCGCGGGGCCAGCCCCGACTTCTCGCTGGACCCTTGGCGGCGGCAGTTGTGGATTCGGTGGGCATTGGCGCGCCCGCTGGAGGAGGCCCATGCACGAGCTTCTGGAAGAGTGGCAAGGGGGCAATCGTGTGCTCCTGCTGGATGGCGGCAGCGGCGCTGAATTGCGCCAGCGCGGTGTGGCGATTTCAGCACCGCTGTGGTCCGCCGAGGGAGTGCATCGGGCGCCCGGGGTGGTGCGGGACATCCACCGCTCGCACGTCGAAGCCGGGGCGCGGGTGGTGACCGCCTTGACCTTTCGCACCCACCGCCGGGTTCTGGAACGGGTGGGGCTCAAGGGGTGCTCGTTGCGGCTGACCGATACGGCGGTGCGACTTGCGCGCGAGGCGGTGGCGGCGGCGGACTGCGGCCGGCCGGTGGTGATCGCGGGGTCGATGTCGCCGCTGGAGGACTGTTTTCGCGCTGATCTGGTGCCGGACCTCGAAGAGGCCCGTGCGGAACAGGTGGAGCGCGCCAATGAACTGGCTTTCGCCGGGGTCGATCTGGTGATGCTGGAGACCTTCAATTGCTCGGTCGAGGCCGAGGTGGCTTTGCGGGCGGCAACCGACGCGGGTCTGCCGGCGATTGTCAGTTTTACGCTTGGGCGGGATGGAACACTGCCTTCCGGGGAGTCCCTGCGCGATGCCGCGCGCGTGGTTCTGCCCCTGCGACCGCTGGCGATCGGCGTGAATTGCTGCTTGCCCGCCGCAGTTGGAACCGCGCTCGCGATACTGCTTGAGGAGACCCGCGAAACGTCCATCCGGGTCGGAGCTTATCCCAACGTCGGCAGTGCATTGGGCCCCCTGGGATGGAGTTTTTCACATCATGCGTCCGGGGGAGGGTTGGCGGACTCGGCGCGGGTCTGGGTGGAAGCGGGTGCAGGGTTCGTGGGGGGGTGTTGTGGCGCCAGCGCGGTGCACATCGCCGCCATGGCCGAGGTGCTGGGCTCGCTGCTGGTCTAAGCAGTGGACCTGCGCGATTCGCGGGGACCTGGTGAATTTGCCGCTGGGAAGTGAATGGCGAACGAGAAAGAGCCGATCGAGAAACCTGATGCGGTAATCTCAAAGAGAGGTTAGTATCCGCTGTTCCTATCATGAAAGACGACCACGCACGGGCAGTGCATGCCGTGCACGACATTCCCCAAGAATCATCCAGCCCGATACCCAATGCCCATCATCGCGGTACGAGAGGTGAGGTTTTGAAGCGCTCTGTCCGAATTCTGGTGCCTGTGCTCGGTGCAGGTCTGTTGTTGCCCTCCACTGCATTTGGCTATGTGGGGCCGGGTGCGGGATTTGCCTTTGCCGGCTCTCTGTTCTTCTTCCTCGGCGCCGTTCTGCTCGCACTGGCCACGATTCTTTTCTTCCCCATCCGCATGGCCTGGATCGCAATCAAGCGCAAGCGCAAGGGGACCGGAAAGGCGCTGGTCCGCCGGGTTGTGGTGGTCGGCTTTGACGGGTTGGATCCCGGTCTGGTGGAGAAGTTCATGGCCGACGGCGACATGCCCAATTTTGAGCGCCTCGGCCGGCAGGGCTATTCGTCCAAGTTGGCCACGACTTTTCCCTCGATCTCGCCGGTGGCCTGGTCCTCCTTTATTACTGGTTGCAGCCCGGGCAAGCACAACATTTTCGACTTCCTCGCCCGCGATCGCCGCACCTATCTGCCGGACCTGTCGTCGGCGCAGATCTCGGCCCCGCGCAAGGTGCTGAAGCTGGGCCGCTATCGCATTCCCCTGGAGCAGCCTGGCATCCGTTTGCTGCGGCGCGGGAAATCGTTCTGGAAACAGTTGGGCGAAGGCGGGGTCTTCTCGGCCATTCTGCGCGTACCGATCACCTTCCCGGCCGAAGAGTTCGATGGGGTTCAGTTGGCGGCCATGTGTACGCCGGATCTTAAAGGTACCCAGGGGAGCTTCACCTCGTTCAGCACCAACCCTGAAGACGCAACCACCACCGGCGGAGAGAGGATCAAGATTTCGCGCCAGGGAAATGTGGTCAGCGGCAAGATCCCCGGGCCCGCCAATTCGATGGTTGAGGGCAATCCGCAGCTGGAGATTGGCTTCACGATCACGTTGGATGCCGACGAAAAGCACGCCCTCATGGAGTTGGACAATGGTGACTCGGTCCAACTTGAGGTGGGGAAATATACCGACTGGGTTCCACTCGTGTATAGCGTCGGGTTGGGCCAGAAAGTGCATGGGATCGCCCGCTTCTTGATTACGGCGGTGTCTCCCACATTCAATCTTTACATGACGCCGATTAACATCGATCCCGAGAATCCGGCGTTGCCGATCTCGCATCCGGCGGTCTATTCGATCTATCTGGCCAAATCGCTCGGCCCATTTGCGACGCTGGGGCTGGCCGAGGATACTTGGGCGTTGAATGAGCGGGTGATCAACGAGGACCAGTTCCTGGAGCAGGCCTACAAGATCCAGGATGAGCGGGAGCGGATGCTCTGGTCCGAGTTGGAGAAGGTGCGGCGCGGTCTGGTGGTGTGCGTCTTCGATGGCACCGATCGGATTCAGCACATGTTCTACCGCTTTATCCAGGAAGGCCACCCGGCTGCTCGCGGGTTTGATGTGGACAAGTACAAGAATGCGATTCGCGACATCTACAAGCGCGCGGATCAAGTGGTTGGCAAGGTGCTTGACAAATTGGGCGACGATGAAGAGTTGTTTGTCGTTTCAGACCACGGATTCAAGAGCTTCCACCGGGGTCTGAATGTCAACTCCTGGTTGCGCGATCAGGGCTATCTGGTGCTGCGGGACGGGCGTACCGAGGGGCGCGACTGGTACGTCGACGTGGATTGGGACAAGACCAGAGCGTTTGGATTGGGCCTCTCGGGTTTGTTTATCAACATCAAGGGACGCGAATCCAAGGGAATCGTTGAACGCAGCGAAGCCAAAGCTCTGAAGGCGGAGATCATTGAGAAGTTGCGCGAACTGCGCGACCCGGAGAATGGTGATGCTGTGGTGGTCAACGACGCATGGGATGCCGAAGAGTGTTACGGTGACGCCCCCTTCGTCGACAATGCTCCCGACGTCCTGATTGGCTACAACACCGGTTACCGTGTTTCATGGGAGTCGGTGACCGGCAAAATCACCAAGGATGTCTTGCTTGACAATGTAAAAGCCTGGAGTGGTGACCACTGCATGGATCCCCGCTTGGTTCCGGGCGTAATCTTTACCACGCGGAAGCTCCAGTGCGAGAATCCCCGGATCATGGATCTCGGCCCGACCATTCTGGAACTGTTTGGTGTGGCACGGACGCCGCAAATGGATGGCGTGTCTTTGCTTGGGCCTACGCGGATCGATCCGACGCTGCTCCCGAGCGGCAAACCTATCGACTCCCGTGCGGCCAAGGTCTAGCTTTGGCCTGAACCCCCGTAAGCTCGTCGCTGAAATGGCTGGTTGAGCTGAAAGAGGACAATTCGATCGTGATGAACAAAAGTCTTATGGCTGTTCTACTCGCAGGGGCGGTTTGTGGCTCGCCCGCGAGTGCTCAGAAAGTTTTTCTCCTGGGCGTGGATGGGTGTGATCCCAACCTGCTCCAGCAGTTCATGGATGAAGGCATTCTGCCCAACTACAAGCGGTTGGCAGAAACGGGTGATTTCAAGAAGTGTACCACCACCATACCGCCGCAAAGTCCGGTGGCTTGGTCCTCGGTGATTACTGGTCAGGATCCCGGTGGGCACGGCATCTTTGATTTCATCCATCGCCATCCGGAGAACTATTTCCCGTTTCTCTCCACTTCGGATACGAAACCATCTGAAAACACGGTGACCCTATTCGGCTATACGATTGACGTGCCCTTCTATACAAAGCCGGGTGGAACCGTGAACCTGCGCCACGGAACGCCTTTCTGGAACTATGTGGCGAACGCGGGTTATCCGACCACCATCTTCAAGATGCCGGCCAATTACCCACCGAGCGAGGTACCGAATGGGCACGCGATCTCGGACATGGGCACGCCCGATGTAGTGGGCTCTTATGGAACCTTCAGCTATTTCACCGACACCGACACGAAAAAGCCACCGGAAGAGATTTCGGCGGCGGTGCTGTCGCGGGTGCAGGTGGTGGATGGTGTGGTCAACGCGGAGTTGGTCGGTCCTCCCGATCCTTTCCGGGCCGAGAGTCACGGAACGAAGTCACCGTTCACGGTGACGGTTGACCGGGCCAACCGCGCGGCGTCGATCACCATTGGGTCGGACACCGAGGTTCTGCGTGAGGGCGAATGGAGCGAGTGGATGACCGTTCCGTTTGAGTTCTCCTTTTTTCAGAGTATGCAGGGGATCGTGCGCTTCTATCTTCAAGAGGTCTCTCCCCATTTCAAGCTCTACGCCTCGCCGATTCAGTTCGATCCTTGCAAGGATGCTGGTTCCATCACCTATCCGCCCGAATATGCCGATGAGTTGTGCAAGAAGCTCGGTCGATTCTACACGCAAGGGTTTCCGGAAGAGACCAAGGCGCTTGAAGGGGGCATCTTCTCCAACGAGGAATTCGAAAAGCAGCGCAAGCTGGTCTTCGATGAACGCCGGGCACAGTTGAATCTCATCCTGGACGAGTACAAGGCACGCGATAAGGGAATGACCTTCTTTTACTTTGGCTCGGTGGATCAGACTTCACACATGATGTGGCGAACGATGGACCTGCAGCACCCGGCGCATCTTCCAGAGGACGACCCGGCGGCAAATGTGATCCGGGATACCTATCGACTGACCGACGAAGCGGTTGGCAAGATCCT
>JALXCG010000256.1 GCA_026991065.1 Gemmatimonadota bacterium
CTTCCAGGAGTCGCGCGCGGGCGCCGAAACGCTTTTCGAACTCAGCCTCAAAACCGGGCGCCACGCGCAGCCGGTTGGTCACGACAATCATCGGTTTCCTCACTCTTCGCCCGGTGGGCGACCATGGACAAAAGCGCCGAAGATCTCCCCGGCGCTATTCAGAATAAATCATTCCGGTTACCCCAAAGTCAACCGGAATCGACGTTTCGCCGTGAATCACGAAGCCAGAACCGAACTCCAGGCGGCCTCATTGAAGCCCACCAGGCAGCTCTTGCCGGCGCGCGCCACCGGTGCCCGCAGGGTGCCGCTGCGCCCCAGAACCAGCCGCTGCAACTCCTCAACATCGAGGCCGTCGCCAGGCTTCAGTTCCACCACCTTCTTGCCGCGGGCCACCAGAATCTGCTCCACACCGGCCAAGACCGTATCCAGATCGGCGGGGCCGAGGCGCGCTTTCCGTGCATCCACGGTCTCTCCCACTTCGATGCCATTGCTGCCGATGAACTCATCGGCTCTCTTGCAACTGGTTCAGCCTTTGCGGTGATAGTACCAGGTGATCATCTTTGCTTCTCCATCGGCGCGCTCGGAAACTCCCGCGCCGGGTCAGGTCTGAATGGGTTTAATTTGCAACTGAGTCCAGGGAGTGTTCATCTTACACCAAAAGGGAGACTCGCCATCGCGGTTCGCGCGGGCAATGCGCGCCGGCCATGCCCGCCGCCGCCACGGGCACCGCCGATCCAGTCGCTGAAATCCTGCGCCGGCACGCCGCGAATGCCGATTCTTAGGAAAGCGCGCTCCATTTCCCTCTTCCGCCACCAGACTCGCCATGATCTCCACGCTGCTTATAATCGCCGCCACCTGCGCCGCGCCGCCCTGGTACCGGGCCCTGCCCGCGACCGCTCCCCGGGGCCGCGGCAGCGACCCGGTCATCACTGAGCCCTTCGGCCTCAACTGCGGCTCCGAAACCGATGTAGAAGCCGGTGACGGCATCACCTACGGCGAGGACTGGGACTATGTGCCGGGGCGGCCCGGCGGCCACGAGGGCGGGGTGCGGCGGGTCTACGTCACCAATGAGCTGTTTCACGCCGGTCCCGCTCAGGATCTCCCCCTCTACCAGGAGAACCGGATCGGCCACCAGGCCTACCACTTTGCGGTTGAACCCGGCGCCCGCTACGAACTCACCCTGCGCCTCTGGGAGCCGCTCCACCACGGCCCCGAGGCGCGCCGCTTCGACCTCGCCATCGATGGCGCCGCGGCCTGGACCGGGATCGACCCCTATGCCCTGGTGGGGGCCCAGCGCACACTCGGCATCCGCCACATCGTCCGCGCCGCCGATGACCTGCTCGACATCGAATTGATTCCCCAGCTCGACCAGCCGCTGCTCTCCGGCATCGCCCTGCGCCCGGTCGACGGCCCGCCCGCCGAGCGCCTGGAGGAGGTGCAGCTCCTGCGCGCCCAGTCCACCTACCACGGCGCCCTGCTCTCCTGGAAACACCCGGAGCGCACCCACCTCGACGGCTACCGCGTCACCGCCCGCTCCACCGCGCCTCCCCACCTGGCGCAAACCTGGCGCACCTACCGGGAGTGGACCGTGGCCCCCGCCGGCGCCAACCTCGAGTATGAGGTGGTGCCGATCGACGCCTGGGGCCGCCGCGGCCGCCTGGCCACCACCGCCGGGGTCGACTCGCTGGAGATCACCGATTCCACCCTGCCCTGGTTCAGCCTGCAGATCGACCCCGCCGATCTGCGCGCCATGGAAGCCGCGCTGCCGCAAAAGATCCAGCGCCCCGCCAGCCTCGACTTCGAGCACAAGCACTACACCGGCTGGGTCACTTTCCGCGGCGAAAGCACTCTGCTCGAACCCAAGAAATCCTACCGCTTCCGCATCACCGACGGCCGCCTGCTGCGCAATTCGGTCAAAGTGAACCTGGCGGCCAGCTTCACCGACGCCACGCTGATCCGCGAAGCCGCCGCCTACTCGCTGATGC
>JALXCG010000257.1 GCA_026991065.1 Gemmatimonadota bacterium
GCGGGGGAGGCGGCGCCGGTGCGGCGCTGCCGGCGGATCGTCGCGAGGCGATTGAGGTGGCGCGTGGTTTTCTGCGCGGCGAGGGGGCGGCGCTGGGGCTGCCGGTGGAGGTGGCCGGGCTGAGCTGGCGGGTGGTGTCGGCGCGGCGCGGGGTGGATGCGTGGCATGTGGCGCTGCAACCGAGTTTGGATGGGGTGCCGTTTTGCGACGGGGAGATCCGGGTGAACCTGGATGGCACCGGGGTTTTCCTGGCGACCAGTCACCTGCTGCGGTTCGACGAGGCGGCGGTGACGGCGCTGCGGGCGGCCGAGATTTTGCCGGCGGCGGAGGTGGAGGCGAACGCGCGGAGGCTTTTGCGCGGGCAGTTGACGGGGAGCGAGGGGCTGCGGTTGCGCAGCGAGCGACGGGTGATGCAGCGGCCGGAGGATGGTGCGTTGCGGCCGGTGTGGCGGGTGTTTGTGGATGCGCGGCGGCCGCGGCTGGCGCTGGAGGCGGATTTCGACGCGGTGAGCGGCGAGGGGGTCGCGGTGGCGTCGCGGATTCTGCAGCGCTCGGGCGGGCTGGTCTTCGATCCCAATCCGGTGGTGGTGTCGGGCGATGGCAGTCTGCGCGACGGCGACAATGTGGATCCCTATCGGTCGCGGGTGGAGCTGCTGGGGCTGGATGATTCCGGCTATCTGCGCGGTGAGTTCGTGGATGCGCGCAATCGTCTGGGACGGGAGCAGCGCAGCGATGGACGCTATGTTTACTCGGCCGGCAACCCCCATTTTGAGGAGGTGATGGTCTACTACCACCTGGATCATGCGCAGCGCTACATCCAGAGTTTGGGGATTAGGCGGGCGAACAATCGGCAGCAGGTGGCGGATGCGCACGGCACGAGCCAGGACAACAGTTGGTACGACCAGGGGACCAAGCAACTGACTTTCGGCGACGGCGGCGTGAATGATGCTTCGGATGCCGACATCATTCTGCATGAGTATGGCCACGCGATTCACGACAACATTACGCCGGGATTCAGCGCGGTGCAGACCAGCAGTCTCTCCGAGGGGTTCGGTGACTACCTGGCCGGGACACTGACCGAGGGGGCGTGCATCGCCGACTGGGATGCAACCAGTTACGGGCCGCCCTGCCTGCGCAGTTGCGACAACGACAAGATCTATCCGGACAACTATGTCGGCGGTTTCTTCGGTTTTCTCTTTGTGCACGAGAACGGCATGATCTGGAGCGGGGCGTGCTGGGATCTGCGTGACGCGCTGGGCGCGGATCTGGCGGCGCAGCATGTGATCGGCGGGCTCTTTTTCCAGCCCACCAATGCGACCTTCGAAGAGGCGGCGCTGGCGCAGATCGTGGTGACCAACCGCTACTTCGGCGGTGCTTATGAAGAGATCATTCGCAGTGTGCATGAGGCGCGGGGTATTCTCTGAGTCTGTAGCCGATGAGTGAGCCTTGGGCGCGGGCCGGCGGCGTGGGGTCGGCGGGCCGCGCCCCGGCTCGGGTTTGCGATCCCGGGAGTGAGGCGTGGCGATGGAGGAAGAGCTGCATCCGGTAGAGGTGAGGGTTCTGGCCAGTCTGGTGGAGAAGGAGCTGGCGACGCCGGAACACTATCCATTGACGCTGAATGCGCTGATCAACGCGTGCAATCAGAAGAGCAATCGCGAGCCGGTGATGGAGTTGCCCGCTTCGACGGTGGAGGCGGCGCTGCGGGCGTTGCAGGCGCGGGGGCTGGTGGCGGTGCGCACCGGGCCGCAGATGCGCAAGGAGAAGTATGCGCAGCGGCTGGGGGAGCAGTTCGGGCTGAAGGCGCCGGAGTTGGCGGTGCTGGCGGAGCTGATGTTGCGCGGGGCGCAGACGCCGGGGTCGTTGCGGGCGCGGGCGTCGCGGATGGTGGCGTTTCCCGGGCTGGAGGCGCTGAAGGAGGTGCTGGAGGGGCTGGCGTCGCGGGAGAGGCCGCTGGTGCTGCAACTGGCGCGGCAGCCCCTCCAGC
>JALXCG010000258.1 GCA_026991065.1 Gemmatimonadota bacterium
CTTCAAGTATTACGTCATCTCCACCGGCGACCTGCTGCGCGAGACCGGCGCCGCCGCCCGCGACCTCTACATCCAGGGCCGCCTGGCGAAACGCCAGCATCTCGCCTGGTGCGCATCCGCCACCGCCCGCGAACCGATCCTCCGCGCCCATCTACAGGCCGTCCAGGGCGTTGTCGGCCTGGCCGCCACCCTCGCCGGGCCCGACCCCACCACCCGCGACGCCCTGATCCACTCCGCCCTCGGCCTCTCCTACCGCGCCGAACAGCGCCTGGAAGGCAGCGCCAAGATCGACACCCTCTTCGCCTCCGCCCCGCGTCACTACCGCCTCGCCTACGGCATCGTGATCGACGCCCTCTGCCGCCAGGGGCGCCTGCGTCACGACCCCGCCAACGACACCCTCCGCTCCACCGCCAGCGCCGCCGAGCGGGACGCCGCCGGCGCCTTCATCGCCCGCAGCCGCATCCGCCACCGCCTGCGCTGGCCGAAGATGATCCTCACCGTCGACAACTGGATCGACCAACTGCAGGCCAAATTGGAGCGCACCCACGGCATCGTCATCGAAGTCCCGCCCTGGGAGCGCCGCATCATCCTCATCACCGGGTGGCGCCATTTCATCCGCCTGCGCCGCCAGGGAAAAGTCTCCTGACCACGGCCCCGCCCCCCCTTACCGGCCCTCGGCCCGGCTCGTGGCGCTCTCCATGATCAGTTTCGGGGATGAAGTACCGCGTCATCCGCGGAGCCCCCGCTCCCCGCATCGAAACGACCCCGGCGCCACGGCGCACACGCTCGCCGAAACTGTTTGATTCGGCCGCAATCGCTCCGGCCGCGCGGCGCGCGGCCGCCGCCGGCGTTCGGCTCCTGCACGCTCTCCAAAGCGCCGCCGCACCACCAGAATCCCCCATCCGGTTCTCCGAACCCGCTCCAGCGCCCCGCTCGTGGCTCTCCGCGGCCGCCGGCGAGAGCCAGGCTAGGAGCGTGTCGCGCATTGTCTTCACGTCGCCCCGCACTCGTTCCTGCTCCGATCTCTGCGTTGCTAAGTCCTTGAAAGGCAACCAGCCTTCCGGCGGACTCAGCGCCTTGATCTCGAAGCAGGCCCGAACACGGGGCTCGAAAGCCAATGCGCGACACGCTCCTAGAGGAGAGCGGCCATCAGCGTATCTCTATACGCCGCAGAGAGTCAGTCGCGCGGCCAACGCCGCGGATGGCGCCTTGATGGGGATCGACGACAACGCAATCTGGAGCCGAACCCAACCGCAGAGGGATCCAGGGAGCGTTTTCGGCGAGAGAGCGGCGCGGCGCAAGCTGCGAAGAGGAGGCGCGGCGGCGGCGGGGCGGCGCAGCAGCAGCCGCGACTTCATCCCGAAAGAGGATTCTCCGGCCAGCCGCAGCTCCCGAGAAGAGGCGCGGGGTTTGCACGGCGGGCAAAATCTGGGATGCTGGGGGCTCGATTCTGCCGCTTTCGGGGCGGGCGCGCGCGGCCGGGGCGCGGCATTCATGCGTCGCCGGCGGGACCGTCGTCCGGAGGCGCCAACCAGAGGTTCTCATGTCCATCGATCGCTCCTCCTCAGCCGCGGGCGCCGCGGGTTCTTCCGGCTCCGGTGCTGCATTTCGGTCTTCCGGTGCGTCATCGCCTGCGTCATCCGCTGCGTCATCCGGCGACGGCGCGGGGCGTGCAACCGGGGGCGCCTGCGGCGAGGGCGGCTTGCCGATCGCGGTTCCCGATCTCTCCAGTCTGTTGCGGCCGCGCTCGGTGGCGGTGATCGGCGCCAGCAACCGGCCGGGGACCATTGGCGGCGAGTTGTTCCTCAATCTGCTGCGAAATCGGTTCCAGGGACCGGTTTATCCGGTCAACCCAAAAGGCTCGGCGGTGATGTCGGTGCGCTCCTGGCCGTCGGTGGCGGCGCTGCCGGAGGCGGTGGATCTGGCGGTGGTGGTGGTGCCGGCGGCGAAAGTGGAGCGGGCGGTGCGGGCCTGCGCGCAGCGC
>JALXCG010000259.1 GCA_026991065.1 Gemmatimonadota bacterium
GTTGTTCTACCGCGAGCTTCCGCCGTATATGGTGAACTACTTCAAGTACCCCTGCGTGGTTTCCGACCAGGCGCTGCGGCGGGATTTTGAATGGGCGCCGCAAGTGGGCCAGGAGGAGGCGATTCGGCGGACGGTGGCGGCGCGGGAAGACTCCACCGATTGTGCGTGAATTGTGGCCCGATCTCTCATACTATTGAGAGGGGTTCCTCTTCCATCATTCACCCACGGGATCTTTTGCGATCCGCTTGCTCCCGCGCTCTCCGCGTGAGGTCTCGCGGAGCGCGGAGAACGCGTGGCAAAGGTTGTTGAACTGCTATGCACAAGGCTGATCACTCCCCCGCTGTCTCCGCTCCAGCCCTGACCGGGCGGGAGGCTGAATTTGCTCCGGCTCCGCTTATGGTCGTGCACCCCGATGGGGTCATTCTGGGGGTCAACGGGGCGGCCGAAGAGTTGCTCGGGCGCTGCACGGGCAAGGCTTGCTGGGATATGGTGGGGGCGATTGATGAGCGGCGCCAGCCGATCTGTCGCCCCGGATGCACGGGGGAGTTGGAGCATGCGCAGGCGCTGGATCGCCGGGGGCTGGCGCGCGGTGAGCCGATTCGGTTGACCTGCCGCAAGGCCGGGGATTTTGTGGTGGTGGAGGTGCGCTCGCTGCCGGAAGCGAGCGTCGATTGCCGGGTGGCGCTGAGTCGGCGCGAGCGGGAGATTCTGCAATTGGTTGCCGCCGGGATGAGCAGCACCGCGATCGCCGAGGAGTTGGAGCTTGGGGTGTCGACGATCCGCACGTACGCGCTCAATGCGCGCAAGAAGCTGGGCGCCAAGACATTGGCTGAAGCGGTGGCGAAGGGGATCCGGTGCGGCGAGATCGGCGGCTGATCATCCGCCGCGAATGGTGATGTCGCCCGCCGCGGAATCGAGGACCACGCGGGCGGTGCCGCTGCCGAGGGTGAGTTCCAGGTGGCCCCGGGACCTCTTGCGGACCTCGGCGCTTGGAACGCGGTTGACGACGTGACCGCTGGCGGTGTCCGCGACGAGGTGGGCGGCGCTCTTCGGCGGCAGGTCGATCTCGATCTCGCCGCTGCCGACGTCGGCCTTCCAGTTGCCGCTGGTGAGGGTCGCGGGGGCGAGGTGGATCGACCCCGAGCCGGTGTCGAGGCGGACCCTTTCGGCCTCGGTGGCGGAGACCTGGATGGAGCCGCTGCCGGCATCGACCTTGAGCACGCGCGTTTGAATCTTCTGCAACACGGTGTCGCCGCTGCCGGTATCGGCTTTGATTTCGGCCGCGCGGGCATCTTCGAGATTGATATCGCCGCTGCCGGTGTCGAGATCGGCCCGGTCCATGCGCAGGACCCGGGCATCAATGTCGCCACTGCCGGTATCGACGTGCAGGGCGCCGCCGCTGACGCCGCGAATCTCGACATCTCCACTGCCGGTGTCGAGGCGCAGGTCAGACCCGGAGCATTGCGTCAGCACGATCTTACCGCTGCGGCTGCGAGCGCGGAGTGTGGCGCGCAGGTTGGTGGCCCGGATCTCGCCAACGCCATTGATGATGGTAAGCCGAGATTCGGCGGGGACGCCGATGACGAGGTCCGCCCAGAGGGTGGGGCCATCGCCGTGACCGCGAACTTCGATCTTTCGTTTGCCGAAGCCGATGCGTCGCAGGGCCTGGTCCGATCTCTTGCCGAGTGACACTTTGGTGTTCTTGAGCGGCGGGTAGATGTAGCGTTTGGCGGGAGAGTCGCCGAGGGAGAGATCCAGGCGGTCGCCCTCTTGGGTGATCACCAGTGCCTTGGGGCCGAGGGCGTCGGCGCCACCGAGTTGCACTTCAATCGTGAAATCGGAGGTTCGGCTTTCGCTGATGGTGATGCTGCCGATGGCGTTGCCGATGGTCATGGCGCGCCCCGAGTAGGTGAAGTGCCGGGTGCGGGAGGGGGAGGCTGCACTCGGCAAGGAGGCTGAAGCGGGGCCGGCGGTGGCAGGGG
>JALXCG010000260.1 GCA_026991065.1 Gemmatimonadota bacterium
GATCGAAAGAGAGGGCGACCTCGGCCCCCGGTCCGCCATAGTGGTAGGTCGCCGGATCGTAGAGATCCATGCGTCCGGCCTCCAGGTCGAGAGCGACCACAAGTTGGCGGAAGAGGTCGCCACCGAGAATCCCGGCCACTGCCGGTGAGTCACCCGGCCGGAGCCCGGACAGATCCGCCACTGCCAGACGCGGCTCCCTAATAACCAGGCGATCGCCGATCCGCAGACTATCCGGGCTTGCCGCGGCCACCACTGCGGCTTGGTCGAGACCGGGCAGCGGCACGGTATCCGCGGAGAGTTGCAGCCCAAGCCGTTGCGCAACTTGAAGATCCAGGCAGCTTCCCGCGGTGCCGGTGTCGAGCAGGAACATCTGTGGCGTTCCGGCGTTGATCCGAACCTGCAGCAAAACGCGGCCGGCGCGAACGTCCAGCGGAATACCCAGGGCTCGATCCCCCTCGCTCAGGCGATAAGCGGGCAGCGGCAGAGTCGCGGGCATCTGCACCAGTTCGGGCCGGAAGCCCTCGATCGGATCCACCGCTTGCAGGCGCAAGCGCAGAGGCGCTGAACCATCGGCCTGCCTCTGGTCCAGGCGAAACGGCAGTGCCACATTGTGAACCGTGCGGTAGTCCTCGTAGTTGAGGATCACCGATTGCCCATCGATCTGTAGCGAGGTGCGACGAATCAGATGCTCAGCACGATCGAAGAGAAGTCGCATCTCCAGCCCGGAGCGGCCGCGCAGCAGCAGCACATCGTGGGGCAGCCCGTCCAGAGTCTCCGGCGGGGCCGGGCGAAACTCGGTCAACGACCAGCGAGGGTCGAGATAGCAGCGCGTGTCGAGAGCGCCGGAGAAAATGATCCGGTCCGCCTCGGCGCCGCGCAACGAGTGCCCCTGGCCGGTGGAATCAACAAACCATGCATTGCGGCCGTCAAAGCCGACGGTGGTGCGCACATTGCCGACGATCATGGTCTGCCGAAAACGGCCATCAGCGAGCAGATAGGAGCGCATCGAGCCAACATGGCGCCCCCCTTCGGTGAGTTCGCCGTGCAGGACGCGCGGCATCATGCTCAGAACCGCGGCCGCCCCACCAAGGGCATTCGCGTGCGCCACAAGCAGGTCGGCGACCTCCGCGCCGTAGCGCGCCGCATAGGCCTCGTGAAGCTCGCCCCCCGGCTTCTGCGCAGGATTCTCCGCATGCTCCGCCGCAATCGCGGCAGTTGGAAACGCCGGCTCCGCGTGTGTCAACGCACCACCGAGCGGATCCAGAGCGACGAGGCTCAGCCCCACCGCGACGGCCCCGCGCCACTGCGCTGCGCCCGGGAGCCTGTCACCGGCCAGAATGGCGAGATCAAGAAAGGTGCGGAACATCGAATTCCCTTCCAGTTTGCGCCAACGAAAGGCTTGGGCTATCTTGTGCGAGGAAAAAGGCTCGGTTGGTCCCGGATTTGCTCCACACCCACGGCGGCGATCGCCCACGTCGGACGCAAGTGAAAAGGCCGGGCCGGGATCTTTCCTCACAACGAATAACTCAGACCATGCATGTCCAAACAGCCTCGCACCCCCCACAGATGGAAATCAATGGACTTCTTTTCTATCCTCATATTTGTAGCGGTCTGGCTTCTGCTGAACCGCTACCTCCTTCCAAAGCTCGGTGTTCCCACCTGAGCGGTTCCCAATCTTCCTCAGGTCGAGGAATCCAAGCCTCCCCGCTGCGGGCGCTGAACTCCAGGAGTGAAACCCATGCCAATCTATGATTTCAGTTGTGGTCAATGCGGTGCCACTTTCGAAGAGTTGGTCCGCTCGACAACCAAGGATGAAGAGGTCGTTTGCCCTGAATGCGGCGGCAAGCAGGCAGAACGTCAAATCAGTGCGCCAAGTGTTCTGGGCGCATCCTCCAATGTTGGGGGCGGCGGGTGTTCAGCGCCGGCCGGCTCGGGCTTCACCTGAGCATAGACTGGACGCCGGGCGGCGTCTTCCCAAATAGAGATCTACCCGGGCGCACCGCCGTTGCGATACGGCGGTGCGTCTTTTTCTTTTGCCTTCACGAGGCTTTTTTTCGCGGGCATGTGGAATCTTGGATACAATTATCTCAAGAACATGCGCGCGTGAATCCTCTCTTCCCAAGCCTAACAAGTTGTTGTCAAACAGGATGGAAGGAAGTGTTCGCGCGATATCCCGATAAACTGTATTCATATATTTCATCTTGAGTCTATCAAGGGGGGCGGAGGAAACGGACCGGGGCTCACGCGCCGGCCGCGATTCGTCCGGGTTCAGCACTCACTTCGCTGGTGCAGCGGTGAAATCGCCGCCGCCGCGCCATCGCCCAGGTGCAACCGGGGAATGCTCCTTTCGATGCTCGATCCCCATCCATCTGGTTTACCCGGGCGCCGAAGAGCGGCAGCCCTTGACTCGATGGCACCAGACCACGGAGGAGGTCTTGATGCACCGCTACTTTTCCAATATCCATGCCCTTCGTCCCCTGGCCGCCGCGCTCATCGCGTTGGCCATGCCTTGGCAGGGGCAAGCCCTGACCAATCACTCCGGAACCATCTCCTCCGATGAGACTTGGTCCGGCGCGGGTGAAGTGCATCTGCTCACCAGCAACGTAACGGTGGCTTCCGGGGTCACGCTGACCATTGAACCCGGCGCGATCATCAAATCCCAGAGTCGTTACAGCCTGGTTGTCGCCGGAGGCCGCCTCCTGGCTCAAGGGACCGGGGTCGATCCCATCTATTTCACCTCCTATCACGACGACACGCTGGGAGGGGACACCAACGGCGACGGCAACGCCTCCTCACCGAATCGTGGCGACTGGTATCGCGTAGAACTTCAGAACGCCGAAGGGAGCCGCCTGAGCAACGTGGAGATGCGCTATGGCGGCTACAGCTCCTACGGTGAACTCCGACTCTATTTTTCCACCTATACGACCGATCCTCCTCAAGTGGTTGATTGCACGTTCAGCGAAAGTTCAACCTACGGCATCTACATCGATGGCTCCTCCGCCACCGAGCCGACCCTGAGCGGCAATGCCATCGACAACACCTCAAGTTGGGCGATCTACTCCAGCTCCGGTTCCCTCCAGACCACTTTCTTCAACAACTCCATCGATCAGTGCGCGCACGGGATCTACACGACCGGTCCCGCGGTTATCGACAGCAATGCGGTCGCCAACACCTCCGGCTATGCGATCCAGAGCACCGGTGCCAACTCAATCCTGCGCGACAACACCATCAGCGCCGGCGCCAACTATGGGATCTACGCCAGCGGCGCGACAACGTCGGTCACAGGCAACTCGGTCGACGCGGCAACCAGCTACGCCGCCTATCTGACCGGAGCCGGAACCACCTGCAGCGGCAACACGCTGGATGGCGGCAGCAGCGCCGGAATCTATGTCGGCGGCGCGGATATGATCATCACCAACAACACGGTCACCGGCACCACCGGTCCCGCGGTCTCCATGGGCAACGGAGTCGGGCCCATCGCCACTTTTGCCAACAATGACCTGAGTGGAAACGGCCCCTATCCGGCACGCCTGCACGCCGACAACATCGGTGACATCGCCTCCAACGATTTCTCCGGCTGGGTCAACCAGCTTGCCTACGAGGTTCTGGGCGGCACGATTAACAGCGACGCAACTTGGTCCGACCTCGGCGTTCCCTACGTCCTCCGCTATTCAAGTGTGAGCGTTGCCGACGCCACCACATTGACCATTGCTCCCGGTGTGGTCTTCAAATTCGATACGCGCTCCTACTTTTACGTTTACGGCACACTGCTGGCCAACGGCCTGAACTCCAACAAGATCGTCTTCACTTCCTACCGCGACGACACCGCCGGCGGCGACACCAATGGCGATGGCGATGGCTCCGCTCCGGCCAAGGGGGATTGGTATCACGTCTACTTCTATGACGCCGAAGCGAGCCGGCTGGACTACACCGAACTGCGCTACGGCGGCTACAACAGCTACGGCATCGTCAACATCTACCATTCAGCCGCCACCACCTCTCCGGTCACGGTGCAGAATTGCAGCATTGATCACAGCAACTCCTACGGAATCTACCTCCAGGGGTCGGGGGCGATCCAATCGCCGATCATCACCGGCAACTCGATCAGCGACTGCTCATCCTGGGCGATCTACAATTCCACTTCCAACCTCACGGCTCAGATCGACCACAACACGATCGACGCCAACTACGGCATCTACTCGGCCTCTCCCGGCCCGATTACCGACAACACCCTCACCAACATCGTAAACTACGGCATCCAGACAGCCGCATCCAACACGGTCGTCCGCAACAACGCCATTTCGGGAACGCCGGCATACGGCATCTACGTGAGCGCCGCAACCGACACGATCGATTCCAATTCCATCGCCGGGGCGACCACCGCGGCGATCTACATCAACGGCGCGGGTGCCGTCGTCACCGACAACAGCGTCCTGGATGCCAGCGCCCAGGCGATCTACATGGTCAATGGCGTAGCCCCCATGTCGGCCTTCTCCGGCAACACCTTCGGCGGAGATGCCCCGTTCCCGGTGCGGATTCACGTCGACAACGTCCGCAATCTCAGTGCCAACAGTTTTACCTCGTGGCAGGGCACGCGCGGCTATGAAATTCTGGGTGGTTCACTGACCACCGATGCCACGTGGGCCGACCTCGGCGTTCCCTACGTCCTTCGCTACTCCAGTCTCACCATTCCCGACGGCATTGCTCTTACGCTCTCGCCGGGCGTGGTCTTCAAATTCGACACCCGTTCCTACGTCTATGTCTATGGGCAACTGAATTCAGCCGGCACCAGCGGCGACCATGTTGTAATCACCGCCTACCGCGATGACACCGCCGGCGGCGACACCAATGGCGATGGCAACGCCACAACGCCCTCCCCCGGCACCTGGTACAGCGTCTACTTCTCCGACGCCGAGAACAGCCGACTGTCCTACACGGACCTGCGCTACGGTGGCTACTCTGCGTACGGCATGGTGCGCGTCTATCAAACCGTCAACCAATCCAGCCCGGTTCGCATCGAGAACTGCGGGCTGACCTTCAGCTCGACCAATGCGATCTATCTATCAGGGAGCGGGCCGGCCCTCAGTCCGACGATCGCTTATAACACCATCAGTGATTGCGGCACAGGCCACTGGGCCATCGACAATGAATCAGCGAGCGTCACGGCGGCCATCAGCCACAACACCATAAGCGCGAACTACGGCATCTACTCCGCGGCCACCGGTCCCATCACCGACAACACGATCACCGGTGTTGGCCAGAAAGGGATCCAGGCCAGCGCTGCCAATCTCGTCGTGCGCAACAACTCGGTGTCCGGCACGCCGGTCTATGGAATCTACATCAACGCGGCAGCGGACACGGTCGAATCCAACACGATCAGCGGAGCAACGGCCGGCGCCATCTACGTCGCCGGCGCCGGCGCCACCATCCGCAACAACACCATCACCGCCGCCACCGGTCGCGGTCTCTACATGGGCAATGGCGTTGCGCCCATGGCTGCTTTCAGCGGCAACACTTTCGCCGGCGACTACGACTTTCCGGCGCGGTTGCACGCCGAAAATGTTCGAGACCTCAGCGCCAACACCTTTAGCTCCTGGTCCAATGCCCTGGGCTACGAAGTTCTTGGTGGTTCCCTGGAAACCAATGCCACCTGGCCCGATCCGGGGATTCCCTATGTTCTCCGCTACAGCAACCTGACCGTCCCCGATGGGATCTCCCTGACTCTCGACCCGGGGGTGATCTTCAAATTCGATACACGTAGCTATTTCTACGTCTACGGCCAGCTTCTGTCCGAAGGAACCACGGACAACCACATCACCTTCAGTGCCTTCCGTGATGACAGCGCCGGCGGCGATACCAACAACAACGGCAGCGGCAATTCGCCTGCGCCGGGCGACTGGTACAGCATCTACTTCTACGATGCGGAGAACAGTCATCTGCTCTATACCGACCTGCGCTACGGTGGTTACTCTGCGTACGGCATGGTGCGCGTCTATCAGACTGTCAACCAACCCAGCCCGGTTCGCATCGAACATTGCAACTTCACCAACAGCTCCACCAACGCCATCTATCTCTCGGGAAGCGGCCCGGCCTTAAGCCCCACAATTGCCTACAATACGATCAGCGATTGCGGCACCGGCCACTGGGCGATCGACAACGCCTCCGCCAGTGTTACGTCGAACATCAGCCACAACACCATCGACGCCAACTACGGCATCTACTCGGCGGCTGCCGGTCCCATCACCGACAACACGATCACCGGTGTTGCCCAGAAAGGGATCCAGGCCAACGCGGCCAATCTCGTGGTCCGCAACAACTCCGTGTCCGGCACGCCGGTCTACGGGATCTATGTCAACGCCGCGGCGGATACAATCGAATCCAACGCGATCAGCGGGGCAACGACCGGCGCCATCTATATCGCCGGCGCCGACGCCACAATCCGCAACAACACCATCACCAGCGCCACCGGCCGGGGGCTCTACATGGCCAATGGAGTCGCGCCCATGGCCGCGTTCAGCGGCAACACCTTCGCCGGCGACTACGACTTCCCCGCCCGGGTCCATGCCGAGAACGTCCGCGACATCAGCGGCAACACCTTCACCTCCTGGCAAAACGCCCTCGGCTACGAGGTCCTCGGTGGATCGCTGGAGACCAGCGCGACCTGGCCCAATTTCGGCATTCCCTATGTTCTTCGCTATTCGAACGTCACGATTCCCGACGGCGTTTCTCTCACACTGAGCCCAGGCCTGGTGTTCAAGTTCGATACCCGCAGCTATCTCTATGTTTACGGGCAACTGCTATCCGAGGGGACCACAGACGACCACATTGTCTTCACGGCCTTCCGTGACGACAGCGCCGGCGGCGATACCAACAACGATGGCACGGCCACCTCGCCGG
>JALXCG010000261.1 GCA_026991065.1 Gemmatimonadota bacterium
GCAAGCGTTGGATCAGTCCGTTCAGGTTGACGAATGTGCCATCCTGTTCGGCGAACACGCTTCTGGGCAGGAGAAGGTCCGCCTGCCCGCTGGTGGCGTTGGAGTGGGTTCCGGAGTAGACGCTCAATTTCGCGCCTTGCAATGCCTTGCGAACCAGTGATTCATCCGCGTCGCAGAGCGCCAGATCGGCGCCGAGCAGGAGCAGAAGATCGGTCTCGCCCTGGGTGGCACGTTCCAGAATGGCATGAAGCTCTTCCCGCGGTGCGTTCCCGCCCGCCGGCACCAGGCCCAGTTCAATCGCCCCGCGTCGATTGGGCGTGCGGTCGGCAACCTGCAGGAAATCGTCGCTCTCACCGCATCCGAGTCCCGGCACACCGGAGACGACGCTGCGCACCCCGATCTGCTCCACCAGGATCTGCCGGATCGCCTGCATCTCTTCGCAGGTGCGGTCGGTGGCAAGAATCACGTCCACGCGGCCCGCACTCTCGCGCATCGCGGCCGCGATGCGGGCCTCCGCTTCGCTCCAGTTCAGTACTTTTCCGCTGCCGTCGGTCGGTTCGAGGATGCGATCCGCGGCGTCCAGTTTCTTGTAGGAGTAGCGGCCGGTGTCGCAAAGCCAGTAGCTGTTGACGTGCGGATTGGGGCGCGCGCGATAGCGGAAAACCCGGCTCGTCATGCTGCGTTTGAAAGTGTGCTCGACATCGTAGTGGATCTGAATCGAGCAACCCCGGGCGCAGCCGTCGCAGACCGAATCGGTCGAGGAGAGAAACCAAACCCGATGCTGAAAGCGAAAATCCGCGTCGGTCAACGCGCCGACCGGGCAGATCTCCGCCAGGTTGCCCGAGTAATGGCTTTGCAGTGGTGCGCCACCGACGGTCGCGATGTAGGAGTTGTCGCCACGCTGGAACATGCCGATCTCCGCCTCACCGGAGATCTCGGCGCTGAAACGCACGCATGCGGTGCAGTTCACGCAGCGCTCATTGTCGAGCATGATGTGACGACCCAGATGCACGATCTTGGCCTCGGGAAGTTTGTCCTCCAGGTCGAATCGACTGCCGCGTAGACTGTGGCGCATGTAGTAGTCCTGGAGTTTGCACTCGCCCGCCTGGTCACACACTGGGCAGTCGACCGGATGGTGAATCAGGAGCAGTTCCAGCACCGCGGCGCGTGTTGCGCGTACTTTGTCGCTTTCTGTATGGACAACCATGCCGTCGCGACAGATCGTGTTACAGGCCGGTTCCAGCTTGCGCGCTCCTTCGATCTCGACCTCGCACATGCGGCAGTTGCCCGCGACCGAGAGGCCGGGGTGGTAGCAGAAGTGCGGAATCTCGATCCCTTCGGCCGCGGCTGCGTCGATCAGCCGAGTGCCGGGAGCGACCTCAATGGTTTTGCCGTCGATGGTGATGGTGGGCATGCTCTGTCCTACGCTTTCGCCTTTGCCAGGAAATCCTCAGCGTATTTCTGCACCATGGCACGGATCGGCATGGCGGCGGCATCACCGAGGGCGCACACCGTGTTGCCCTGGATGTTGTCGCAGATCTCTTGAATCAGTTCCAGGTCGTGGTCCCGAACTCGGCCGGATTGGATGCGCCGCAGAATGCGCGTGAGCCATCCCACGCCTTCCCGGCAAGGTGTGCATTGGCCACACGATTCATGAAAGTAGAACTCGGCCGTGCGGAGAGCGAAGTCGACCAGGTCAACCGATTCATCCAGCACGATGATCGCCCCCGATCCCGCCATGGTCCCAGCCTTCATCATGGCGTCGAACTCGATGAGTGTGTCGCATTCGGAGGCGCGCAGGATCGGCGCCGAGGACCCCCCCGGAACAACCGCCTTGAGTTTCCCGCTGTGGCTGACGCCGAGGCAGAGATCCTCGACCACCTGGCGGATTGTGACGCTACCCTGCGGCACTTCGTAGAGCCCCGGGCGATTGACGCGGCCGGAGACCGAGAGTACGCGGTTGCCGCCGCTGCGGGCTGTGCCGAGCCCGGCAAACCACTCCGCGCCCCGTTCCAGTATGTGCGGCAACTGGCTTAGCGTTTCGACGTTGTTGATGATCGTCGGGCAGCCCCAGAGCCCCTCCACGGCGGGGAAGGGAGGCTTCAATCTCGGCCACCCCTTGCCTCCCTCGAGACTGTTCAGCAGGCTGGTCTCTTCACCACAGATGTAGGCGCCGGCCCCGCGGTGGACGTAGACCTCCAGATCCATTCCACTGCCGAGGAGGTTCTTGCCAATGAATCCGGCCTCGCGCGCCTCGCGCAGCGCGTTTTCGATCTGTTGGATGGGATAGACGAATTCGCCACGCACATAGATATACGCCTTCTTGGCTCCCACGGCGTGGCAACAGATCGCGATTCCCTCGATGAGGCGGTGGGGCTCGCGTTCGAGAAAGAGCCGATCCTTGAAAGTGCCCGGTTCCCCCTCGTCGGCGTTGACCGCCAGGTAGACCGGCTTGGTGTTGTTCGCCGGTACAAAACCCCACTTGATTCCGGTGGGAAAGCCGGCCCCGCCCAGTCCGCGAAGATTGGAGGCCTTGACTTCATCGGTGACCTCCTGCGGCGACATCTTTAGGGCTTTCTTCAGCCCCTCGTAGCCGCCGCGCTCCAAGTAGCGAGCCAGTGTGTGGGAGCCAGGGTCGCCCCAACCGGTGGTCAAATAGCGCTCCCAGGAACGTTGCTCCTTGGGCGCATCGATCCCGTCCACATAGACCGCACTGGGCTTGAGCGCGTTGGACTGCGGCGATTTGGTCAGCAGATCGATCAGCGAACCGACGTTTTCGGCCTCGACTCGCTCATGGTAGGTGTCATTGACCTGAACCACCGGCGCGGTGCCGCAAGAACCCAGGCACTCGGCCTGAGCCAGAGTGAAAAGCCCATCTTGAGTAGACTCTCCCATCTGGATGTTGAGCAGTTCCTGAATCTTGTTCACCACATCGCGCGCACCGGCGAGAGTGCAGGAGAGATTGGTGCAGACCTCCAACCGATATTTCCCCCCCGGGGTCGGGTGAAACATGGTGTAGAAGGTGACCACTTCATGGACCCGTGCCACCGGTTCGCCCAGGTGGTCGGCGACCTCCTGCTCTGCCTCTTCGGAGATGTGGCCGTGCTCCCGTTGGACAATGTGTAGCGCGGGCAGCGTTGCTGCCCGGCGGCTGGGATAGCGGGACGCGATCGCGTCGATCTCCGCCTTCATTTCGGGGGTGAGGATCTGGTTCAACGGTCCAACTCTCCACCAATCATGTTGACGGTTCCGAATGTGGCGATCACATCGGCGACGGTTTCTCCCGTCAGGATCGAAGGCAGTGCGCTCATCGGCGCCAGGCAGGGGGGCCGGCAGTGAGCGCGATAGGCGATATCGGAGCCATCGGTCACCACATAGAAGCCCAATTCACCGTTGCCACCCTCCACATAGCCGTAGGCCTCGCCGGGCGGCGGCGACACCCCATGCCCCGCCATGGTGAGCTTGAAATGGTTCATGGCGCCTTCAATGGTGGTGTAAACCTCGGACTTCGGTGGTGGAACGATGCTCCGGTCGGCCACGCGAATCGGACCTCCGGGAAGCGTCGCCATCACCTGTTCGGCGATCCGCATCGCCTGGCGCATCTCCTCCATGCGCACCAGGTATCGATCCCAGTTGTCGCCATTGGAGCCGACCGGAACTTCGAACTCATACTGTTCATAGCCGCAATAGGGGGCGGCTTTGCGCACGTCGTAGGAGACGCCGGTGGAGCGTAGAAACGGCCCGGTGATCCCGTAGGAGATCGCATCCGCCGCCGAGATCGCCCCCACGCCGACCATGCGGTCCTGGAAGATCCGGTTGCCGTTGAGGAGCTTGACTACGTCACTCATCATCTCGCGCGTCTTGGCGAACGCCGCCTGCATCGCCTCCGCAAAGCCGTCCGGAAGGTCCGCCGCGACTCCGCCGATGCGTGTGTAGGTGGTGGTGACCCGGCCACCACAGAGCCGCTCGATCAGTTTGTAAAGCTCTTCACGGCCTTCGATCAGATAAAGGAAGGCGGTGAACGCCCCAACCTCCATCGTCGACGCGGCGACGCAGGTGAGATGGTCGGCGACGCGGCTGATCTCCGAAGCCAGCACCCGCAACGCCTGGCAGCGCTCCGGGACCTCGACACCCAGCAGCTTCTCGATGGTCATCGCCCAGCCGACGTTGTTGATCAGCGGCGAAACGTAGTTCAACCGGTCGGTGTAGACGATGGCCTGATTGAACGTGCGGTTCTCGCACATCTTCTCGAAGCCGCGGTGGAGGAAGCCGATGTCGGCGTCGCAGCCGATGATCTTTTCGCCCTCCAACTCGACCGAGATGCGGATTGTTCCGTGCATTGCGGGGTGGGATGGCCCCATGTCGAGGAAGAAACTCTGCCGCGGAACCGGATAGCCATCTTCGTCGTGGGTGGCGCGGCTGCCGTTGGTCGCTGCCACTCCCGGACCGACCCGGGGGCTCAGCGCCCGCTGCAACCCTTTGGCCCGGCGCTCGCTGTCCTCTTCGGCGTCGTAGTCGCACTCGGGATAGCCCGCGCGTTCGGGGATGCGCGGCTGTTCGCCGTCGATCGGGTAGTCTTTGCGCAGCGGGTGCCCCTGGAACTCGGGATAGAGCAGCAGGCGCCGCAGATCAGGATGGCCCGCGAAGCGTATGCCGAACATGTCGAACGTCTCGCGTTCCAGCCAATCTGCTCCTTTCCAGAGGTCGGTCAGGCTGTCGAGAATCGGTTCTTCCGCGCTGTCCGGACGAACTTTCAAGCGCACCCGGTGGCCGTGATGCAGCGAGTGGAAGTGGTAAACCACCTCGAATCGCTGCGCCTCTTGCGGGTGATCCACCGCGGTGATGTCAACCAGCATATCCATGGCCAGCGCCGGGTCATCGCGCAGCAGAAGCGCGCTCCGACGCAGGGCCTGCGGGGTGACCAGCGCGGTTTCATCCCCGTGTTGCGCATGGGTGCCGATCAGTTCCGGACCTAGCTCTTGCGCCAATCTATCGAGCACATACTGGCTCATGAAACACCTCGGGCGGCGTCACGATCGCTGGATGCGACCGTGTGGCTCCTTCTGGATAATCTCTTGAAGCTGCATCAGACCATCGATCACAGCCTCGGGACGCGGGGGGCAGCCGGGAATATAGAGGTCGACCGGCAGGATGCGGTCGATCCCCTGGAGGACCGCGTAGTTGGGATAGGGGCCGCCACCGACAGTGCAGCCGCCGAAGGCCACCACCCACTTGGGGTCGCAGATCTGTTGGTAAACCCGCAACAGATAGGGCGCCTGTTTGTGGCTGATGGTGCCCACCACAAAGAGCACGTCGGCCTGGCGGGGAGAGAAGCGAGTCAGGCCGGCACCGAACCTGTCCACGTCGTAGTGGGAGCAGGCGGTCGACATATACTCCATCCCGCAGCAGGCGGTGATGAAGGGATACTGGAAGATTGAGAACTTGCGTGCCCAGCCGAGCATGTCGTCGAGCTTGCCGAGAAGAATCGAGCCGTTAAGCCCGTTGTTGCCGGCAGCGGAGGAGGTCATACCCATCGCAAAGCTCCCCGGCGCCAGACATATGCCAGCCCGGCTCCCAGAATCAGAATGAAGAGCACTGCATCGACGAAACCCGCGGCCCCGAGGTCGCGAAAGATCACCCCCCAGAAGTAGAGAAAGACCACTTCCAGATCAAAGAGGATGAAGAGCATGGCGACAAGGTAGTAGCGCAGCGAAAACTGCTCGGAAGCATAGGGATCCGCCATGCCCCCGCAAGCGAATGGGCGGCTTTTGACGCGGTGTGGCCGCTTCGGTCCGAGAAAGATGGCCGCACTCAACATCCCCGCGGCCACCAGAGCTGCGGCGGCGATGAAGAGCAGGAGTGCAAGATAGTCAAGCATGGCAACTCCAACGCAACATGGGGCCCGTTGCCCCACTCAAAGGCATGAGACTAGGAGCGTTCGGGAGTTGGAGTCAATCGGAACCGACATTCATTGTGAATTGTGTGCACGGCCTCTCCCGCCACTCTCCGGGCACCGGCCGGCGATCTCTTTTGCGCACTGCGTCATTCATCTCTTTTCAAACGTCCGCGCTTCGCTAATATGCGCAGAGGCGGTCGCGGAAAGCCGCTGCCGCGGGCGGTGTTTCGTCGAGCCAGAGGACACCGGCCACCGGCGAGCACCACGATCGTCGGGTCACTGCGGTGGCCCCGACTTCCATCTCTTATCCTGTTTCGGTCGCGCCGACGCGCTGCGCCGCAGGCTGGAGCATTGAGGAAATACCATGAAAATCAAGAAGGTCGGTGTGATCGGCTGTGGCCTGATGGGGCACGGCATCGCCCAGGTTGCCGCGCAAGGCGGCTTTGACGTTGTGGTGGTGGAGACCGCCCAGGAGTTTCTCGACCGGGGAGTTGCCCGGATCGAGAAGAGCCTGGCCAAGTTGGCGGAAAAAGCGGTCGCCAAGGGCAAACAGACCGCGGCGGAGGCGGAAGCCTTCGTCACTTCCACTCGCGCCCGCATCGAGCCGACCCTCGACAAGCAGCGTGTGGCCGAATGCGATCTGGTGATTGAGGCGATTGTCGAGAATCTTGAAACCAAACAGGCACTTTTCGCTGAACTCGATGCCATCTGCAAGCCGGACGCAATTCTGGCCACCAACACCTCCTCCTTCTCGGTTGCTCAGATCGCGTCGGCGACCCGGCGGCCAGCGCATGTACTCGGTCTCCACTTCTTCAATCCGGTGCAGTTGATGCGTCTGGTCGAGGTGGTGCGCACCGATGCCACCGATCCCGATCTGTTCAGCGCCGCCCTGGAGTTTGGCCAGGCCTGCGGCAAGGCTCCAGTCTCCTGTCGCGATACGCCCGGCTTTATCGTCAATCGTCTGCTCGTTCCCTACATGGTGCAGGCGATCCAGATGTATGACCGTGGCGATGCTTCGAAGGAGGACATCGATACCGCGATGCGCTTCGGTTGTGGCTATCCCATGGGCCCCTTCACCCTTACCGACTATGTGGGGCTCGATACCACGCTTTCGATTCTCGAAGGATGGGTGGAACGTTACCCCGATGAACCGGCCTTCAGTATCCCTGAGAGCCTCCGGCGCCTGGTCGCCCAGGGCAAACTCGGGCGCAAGACCGGCGAGGGCTACTACAAGTGGGATGGGGACAAGCGTGTTTGATGGCCGAACTCAGCGATGGGCGCCGGTTCCCCTGACTTCCCCGGCGGCCTCCTTGTAGCGGTCCAACTCGGTAGCCAGCCAGTTCATCTTGCCGGCGATCTCTCCTGCGTCCAGCGTGGTAAAGCGATGGTCATCCTTCACCACCCGGCCACCGGCGACCACAAAGCGCACTTCGCTGCCGTCGGTGGCCCAGACCAGGTTCTCTACCACATTGCTTTTGCGGGTCGGCACCAAATTGGGCCGTCGCAGATCGACCAGAATCAGGTCCGCCGCGCGCCCCGGCTCGAGACTGCCGGCGGGGATTCCCAGCATGTTCGCGGCGTCCACAGTGACCATTTCCAGTACCTTCTGCGCCGGCAGACAGGTCGCGTCCTGGTGGAGCGCCTTTTGATACTGCGAGGCCAGGCGCGCCGCCGCGAGCATGTTCTGATTGTCGGCGCTGCCGGAGCCATCGGTGGAGATCGCCACCGGGATTCCCGCTTCCAGCATCTCCATGATCGGCGGCATCCCCGACCCCAGGATCGTGTTCGCCAGCGGGTTGTGAACGACACAGGTGCCGCTGTCGCGGAGCAGCTGCAGATCTTCCGGCGTGGTCTGCACCTGGTGCGCCAGAATCGTCCGCTCATCCAGAATCCCCAACTCGTGGGCGTAGCGGACCGGGCTGATTCCATATTCGCGCTTGAACCAGGCCGTGGTCTTCGGCTCCTCGGAGCTGTGGCAATGGAAGAGCGTGTCATGCTCGCGCGACCAGGCCTTGAGCGCGCGCAGCATCTCGGGGCCATTGGAGAAGAACTGATCCGGCCCCGGGACAATGGTGACCCGCGCCCGCTCGCCGTGTTTGCGCAGGGCGCGATCGAGCCGCTCGATGGCCACCGTGTGTGGAATATCCAGGAGCTTCTTGTAGTAGTTGCGGTCCTGGCCGCCGACCGCGATGATGATTCGGGTGCCCGCTTGTTCGCTCGCCTCAACCAACTCATCCACCCGGTATTTGCTGAAATTGCAGTGGTGGGTCATCGCCGAGGTGATGCCGTAGTAGAGGTCGTCCAGCTTCGCTTTCAGATAGGTGAGCCGGTGCGGTGACTCGCCCAGATGGGCGCGGAGAGCGGCTTCCTCTTCTTCGAGGAAGCGGGTGAAGACATTGACCGCGCCATCCAGCCAGGCGGTAAGCGGCACATCCTTGACCAGACCGATGATCGGTGACTCGTGGTCGTGCCCATGTGCCTTCACGAACCCGGGCAGCATCACCGCGTCGTGGCAGATCAACTCCTCCACCACTCGCGCGATGCCTCCACCGACCACCGCCAGCGGACCATTCTCGCGCAGCAGCCGGGTGCCGATCTCCGCGGTGAAAGCACCGACCTCCAGGATCTGGTCGCCGGCGTAGAGCAGATAGCCATCTTCGATGCGCGTCTCCCGCCCCAGACTGTCGGCCAGCGGCAGAAGCAGGCGCGCGCGCGCGAAACCTTTCATCGCGGTCATGCTTCGGTCTCTCTCTGTCGCGCCTCTTCCTTCTTCAGCCAGGCCTTGCGGACCTTCTCGGGCGTCAGGGGCAGCGAACGAAAACGGATTCCCAGGGCGTGGGCAACGGCATTGGCGATGGTCGGCCCGGGACCATCGGTGGGGATCTCCGACACGCTTTTCGCGCCGTAGGGGCCGGCGGGTTCGTAGGAGCGCACCAGGATCGTTTCGAATTCCGGAACGTCGAGTGCCGTGGGGATCTTGTAGTCCTCGTAGGTGTCGTTGAGCAGCCGTCCCGCATCGTTGAAGATAAAATCCTCGCTCAGCGCGTAGCCCAACGAGGTGCAGACTCCGCCTTCGGTCTGTCCCTCACAGCTTTGCGGGTGGATCGGCACGCCGCAGTCAACCGCCGCGACATAGCGCAACACCCGAATCGCACCCGTCTCGGTATCCACCTCCACTTCGGCGAAGTGGGCGGCGAATGGGGGGGGGCACTCGAAGGTCATGTGGGAACCGTGATCCATGATCTGATGCTGATCGTGGGTGTAGAAAGTGGAGAGGCAGATCTCGCCATAACTCAGCGATCGGCCATCCGGCCGCCGCACCGCGCCCCGCTCCAGATGGAGATCCTCTGGGGTGCAGGGGTCGCCTTCCACCCGCCACATTTCGGCGGCCGCTTCGCGCAGTTGCCTCGCCACGCCTTCGCAGGCCTTCTTGACCGCCGCGCCGGAGACGAAAGTGGTGCTGGATGCGTAGGCACCGGTGTCAAAAGGAGTGTGGTCGGTGTCGGAGGAGTAGATGACCACCTTTTCCAGTGGGACGGCCAGCGTTTCCGCGGCAATCTGGGAGAGAATCGTGTCGGAGCCGGTGCCGATATCGGTGGCGCCGACGTGGAGATTGAAGGAGCCATCTTCATTCAGCTTGACGTGCGCCGAGCCCATGTCCACGCCGGGAATGCCGGAACCATGCATCAGGCAGCTCATGCCGATGCCGCGCCGAATCGGGCCGGTGGAGCGCAACCGGTCGCGCCGGTCCCAACCGATCGCCGCCTTGCCGCGGTCGATGCACTCCTGAATGGCGCAGGAGCGGATCCGTTGCGGTGGGCCTTCCTTGCCCTCGCCCAGCGCCTGGGCCAGGGCGTTGTCATGCCCCGGGCCAATCAGGTTGCGGCGGCGGAACTCGAGAGGATCCAGGCCGAGCTTCTCCGCCACTTCGTCCATGTGGCACTCCATCGCCACAAACCCCTGCGGGCCGCCATAGCCGCGAAAGGCGCCGGCCACCGGCAGATTGGTGTAGACCGTCTTCATGTCGAAGCGATAGGCCCGCGCTTTGTAGAGCGGCAACGTCTTGCCCGCAGTGCAGGTCTGCACGGTCAGGGCATGGGCGCCGTAGGCACCGGTGTTGGCCAGCACCCGCAACTCCTGCGCCACCAGCGTGCCGTCGCGCATCACGCCGGTTTTCCAACTAAGGATCTGGGGGTGACGGGTGCGCGAGGATGCGAGTTCCTCGGCGCGCGTCAGGCAGAGCCGGGCGGGGCGGCCGCTGCGCAGGGTGACCAGCGCCGGCAGATCCTCCAGCAGGATCTCCTGCTTGCCTCCGAAACCACCGCCGACCCGCGGTTTGACCACGCGGATTCGGTGCAGCGGGAAGTCGAGGATGCGCGCCAGAATGCGCCGGCTGTGGAAGGGAACCTGGGTTGCGACCCGCACCACCAGCCGTTGATCCTCATCGAGCCAGGTGATCGCGATGTGAGGCTCGGCGGTGGCGTGGTGCTGGTAGGGGACCGAATACTCCCGTTCCAGGACCAGGTCGGCCTCGGCGAAAGCCGCGTCCACGTCACCATGCTCCACATGCATCGCCGCGGCGATGTTGTGCGCCTTGTCGTAGTCCGGTAAACCGAACGCTTCCGGCTCATCGTGAATCACCGGTGCGCCCGGGCGCAGCGCATCGTGGGGATCGAGCACCGGCTCCAGAACCTCGTATTCCACCCGGATCTTGGCCAGCGCCCGGGCCGCCTGCACTGCGCTCTCGGCGGCGACACAGGCGACCCGGTCGCCAACAAAGCGGACCTTGCGGGGAAAGATGAACTGGTCGTAGGGGGAGGGCTCGGGGTGCCCCTGGCCGGCGGTGGTGTAGGGGATGCGGCTCACATTGCCGTGATGGAGCACCATGACGACGCCGGGCATCGCCTCGGCCGCGCTGGTGTCGATCGAACGGATGCGGGCGTGGGCATGTGGGCTCCAGAGCATTTTCAGATGGAGCATGCCCGGCAGATCGATGTCGTCGGTGAAACTGCCGCGGCCCTGCGCCAGCTTCAGCGCATCGACGCGGGTCTCGTTGCGGCCGACCACTTGGTAGCTGTCGATGCGGTCGAGCGAATCGGCTCCGGTGTCCCAGTTGGGTGGGATGGGGGTGCTCATGTTTGCGCACCTTTCACTCTCTCCGCGGCATCCAGCACGGCCTGAATCGGTTTGATCTGGCCGGTACAGCGGCAGTAGTGCCCGGCGAGTCGGCGCCGGGCGTCGGCCGCGCTGGGAGTGGGGTTGTGGTCGAGCAGCTCTTTGGTAGCCACCACCATTCCCGGGGTGCAAAAACCGCATTGCACAGCGGTCGCGGCGACAAAGGCTGCTTGAATCGGATGCACATGGCGCGGATCACCGAGCCCCTCGATGGTGGTGATCTCGTGCCCGTCGGCCTGAGCGGCCAAAACGATGCAACTGGGAACCTCGCGTCCATCCAGCAGTACTGCGCAGGCTCCGCAAGCACCGTCTTCACAGCCCCGCTTGGTGCCCACCAAACCGTGGCGGCGCAATGCTTCAGTCAGGAACTCGTGCACTTCGCACTCCCACTCGCGGGGCTCTCCGTTGACCAGCAGATGGATCTTCACCCGGTCTCCTCCTCGCCATGGATCGCGGCCACCGCCCGCAGCGCCAGGGTGGCGCTCAAATCACGCCGGTATTCGCCGCCGGCGAAAGCGTCGCCATAAGGGTTCAACTCCGCCAAGAGCGACTCGCGCAAGCGGCTTCGCCAATTCTCCGGCAACCTCCCGCGCCACTCGGTAACCAGCGCTTCCGACCTCGAAAGGCGGCGCAGATCGGCCGCGCCCGGACCCTGCAGATTGGCCGCGATCCGCACCTGTTCGCCTGCCCGCGCCGCGGCGACGGTAGCCAGCGGGCGGTCCACGGCCGTGCGCCCCAGACGCCGCAAAGCGCTTCGCGTGACTCCGGCGGGGATCTCCACCGCGCGAATCAAAGCGCCGCGCAGCACGGCCCGCGCGGCGTCCCCGAGCGGATAGTCGATCACCTGCTCCTCCACCACGCCGTTGATCAGGCGGTAGATCTGCAGGCGCGCACCGAGCGCGGCGAGGGCGGGGGGCAGGTCCTGATCCGGACGTTCGACCGCAATGCGCCCGCCGATTGTGCTGCGATTTTGAATCGCGACATTGGCGAATGCCGCGGCGGCTTCACGCAGCGCGGCATGGGGTGCGCCCTGCAGCGCGGGGGCTTCCTGGATCTCTCGCAGGGTGCTGCCCGCGCCGATTCGTACCCCCCCTTCGAGGGCCTCGATTTCGGTCATGGCGAGCGCCTGCAGGTCGATCACCCGCCGCAACTCCTCATGCCCGCGCACATTGAGATCGGTGCCGCCGGCCAGCAGGGCCGCCGGTTGAGGCGGCTGCTGGAGCAGGCGCAGACACGCTTCGATCGATTGTGGCCGGGAGTAATCTTCAAGGGCCAGATACATGGGTGGAATCCTTGGATGATGGTCGTTTGGGCACGGCCGGCTGCGGCGCGAAGTGAAGACAATGCGCGCCAGACTCCTGGACTATACTTCAGGCCGTGGGGCGGAGAGCAAGCCCGCCCGCAGCAGGGCGGTTTCAACCCCGCGGCCGATCGCCCGCGCTTTGTCGGTTTGCCGGGTGAGCAGCGCCGGATCGTTGCGCGGGTCCACATCTCCAACTTTGTGCCCGCTGCCCACCCGCACGCCACTGAGTTTCAGGCCGCGAATCATGCCATCGATGCGGGCCCGAACCGGCGCATCGCCCACCCGTCCGACGACACTGCCGGCCACCACCCGAGCGCCGCGCTCCAGCACCCGTTCAAAGATGCCGGCGCGAGGCGCGCGCAGAATCCGCTCTTCGCGCAGCCCCTGAACATCCCCAGGGATGCCGCTGTGGGGTTCGGTCGTGCCGGCCGCGAGGGCCTGCCCCAGCCGCGGCCCGCGATTCGATTCGATCACCCAATGGGCGTCGCGTCCGGCGACGATTCCCGAGCCGATCCCGATTACCAGCTCTGCGCGCTGCAATCCTCTGGGGTCCGGCTCGGTGAGACTGCGCATCCGCGCATCGATCCAGACCCGGGGGTGTTCGGCCAGCGGCACCGCCGCGCCGGTCCACACCGGCACCGCACCGTCGCGCCAGCACTGTCGAATCGCTTCCACACTGCGGCAGTGCCGCACGCGGATTCCCAGAATTTCGTGCTCCTCCTGCTCGGCGCGCCCCACCACGCTGGCGAAAGCCACCCCGTGGCGCAGGGTGGAGGGCAAGGGGCGGTCCAGCACCAGAACGCGGAAGTGGTGGAGATAGAGCACCCGGGCCGCCGCCGAACCCATCTCGCCACCCGCCTGCACGATCGCCAGCGGCGCCGCATCTCCCCCGGGGACAGACTTTTCCGGCATCGCTACGCGGTGGCCTCCAGGGCTCGCCGCAACTCTCCGGCCGCGCGGGCGACCTCGTCGCGGGTGATGCCGGGGAAGAAGGGAAGGGTGAGCGTGCGCGCGCCGATCGCTTCGGCGGTCGGAAAACTGCCGGCCGGCAGGTTGAAGCGCTTCTGGTAATAGCTCAGGAGATGAACCGGGATGAAGTTGACCGCGCAGCCGATGCCTCGCGCCCGGAGTTCTTCCAGCACCCGGTCGCGGCGCGCGCGGGGGACCCAGAGCGAAAAGAGGTGGTAGGCGCTCCGGCACCCGTCCGGAATGGTCGGGAACTCGACCTCCGGGCACCCTTGCAGATCTTCCATATACCAGCGCCAGGCCACCGCGCGTTGCTCCCAGGTCGCCTCGATGCGGGCCAACTGGGGCCGCAGAAGGGCGGCCTGGAGCGTGTCCATATTGTACTTCCAGCCCAGCAGATCCATGTCGTAACCGGCGCCGGCGCCGGCACCCTGATGGCGGCTGTGGGCATCCCGGGTCATCCCGTGGAGGCGCAGTTTGCGCAGTTGCTCATAGCACTTCGCATCATGCAGCGCGATCGCCCCGCCCTCTCCGGAGGTCAAGTTCTTGGTGGCGTAAAAGGAGAAGCTGGCGCTCTCACCCAGTTGCCCCGGGCCCACGCCGGCACGCCGCCCCTCGACGCAGTGAGCGGCATCTTCGAAAAGCAGCAACCCGTGACGATCGGCAACGGCGCGCAGGGCGTGCATATCGGCCAGCACCCCGTAAAGATGAACCACCAGAATGGCCCGCGTGCGGCGCGTAACCGCAGCCTCCACCGCGGCGGGATCCAGATTCCCGGTCGCCGGGTCGACATCGGCGAAGACCGGTGTGGCTCGGGCGTGGAGAATCGCGTTGGCGGTTGCCATGAAGGTCAGCGGTGTGGTGATCACCTCGTCGCCGGGGCCGATCCCCCAGGCGAGCAGCGACAGGTGCATCGCCGCGGTGCAACTGGTGACCCCGACCACGTAGGGAACGCCCAGATAAGCCGCCAGCTCTGTTTCGAAACGCTCGGTCAGCGGGCCGGTGGTGAGGAAGCGCCCCTCCAGGGCTTCCCGCAGTGCCTCCAACTCCTCCGCGCCGAGATTGTGGCGGAAGAAATCTACCCCGTTCATGAAGCCAGCCGCCTCGATGCGGCGACCAGCGCATCCCCCACCTCCAGCAGCATCCAACGCCGCATCTCGGGCAGTGCGGCAAGCTCCGCCATGGTCACCGGACATTGCTGTGCGACCGCATCGACAACCGAGTTTGGAAGAAGCACATGTGGCTGAAAGCCATACGGTTCCGCAATCTTCTTACGCCACTCCTTGAGGTTCTTGACGCGGGTCTTTAACTGCGGGTCATAGGGCTGACCGTTGCCACTGGGGCGGGGGCGCCGCGGTGGCGCTTCGCGGCCCCCGATGCGCACGGCAGCCAGCAGATCGGCTCCCATGCGGCGGGCAACGAGTGAAGATACCCCGTTGATTCGGCTCAATTCCGCCTCGTTGCGGGGAGCATTCTCGGCGATCGTGAGCAGAGTCTGATTGCCCAGGACCTTGAAGGGGGGGCGGTCCAACTCGCGGGCGCGCGCGTCACGAAAAAGATAGAGCTGGCGGAGAATGGCCAGTGCGCGCCCCTGCAGGCGCCCCGCCCCCTTGATCCGCCAGAAGCCGTCGGGGTCGAACTCCCGCTTCGGCCAGGCGCGGGCGGCGATCAGATCGAACTCCTCGCGCGCCCAATCCAGGCGGCCGGCTGCTTCCAACTCCGCTTTCAGAATCGCCCGCAACCGGTGGAGATAGTGGGTGTCGAGGCGGGCGTATTCCAGCATCGGCTCGGTCAGCGGCCGCTGTGCCCAGTGCGCGCGCTGGTAGCGTTTGTCCAGAGTGATGTCGAAATGATGGAGCAGCAGATCGGCCAGCCCGATCCGCTCATAGCCCAGCAGGAGGCTGGCGCTCATCGTGTCGAAGAGCGCGCGGAACTCGAATCCGTAATCGCGCCGGAGGCAGAGCACATCATACTCGGCGGCATGAAAGATCTTCTCGATGTGCGGGTCGGCGAAGATCTCGCCGAGTTTCTCGATGCCGTTGCAGCGCAGTGGATCGACAATGAAATCCTGCTCGGCCGCGGTGAACTGGAACAGGCAGACCTTGTCGAAATAGACATGAAGACTGTCGGCTTCGGTATCGACGGCGATGACGTCGCAGGTTCGCAGAAGGTCGATCAGGCGGTCGAGGCCCGCTTCGGTGTCGATGAATTCATAGGGGCGCATGGACACCGCTTTCCCGCCGGGTGTTGAGTGAGGTTTCGTCGCAAAAGTCGCAAGAACAATGGTTCATTGTGGGTCGAGTTCCAGGTCCACCGCCGCTGCGTCGACCCCTTCGAGGGTGTCGAGGAAAGCCAGCACTTCGGCCGCAATCTCGCGCAGCCGCGGCCGCGTGCGGGCTTCAAAGCGCAGCACCAGCACCGGCTGAGTGTTGGAGGCACGCACCAGCCCCCAGCCGTCACCGAACAGGATCCGCGCGCCGTCGATGGCGATCACTTCGTGGGTGTCGCGGAAGTGCGCCAGGGTTTTCTCCACCACCGCGAACTTGGCCTCGTCGGCGCAATCCACGCGCAGCTCCGGCGTGCAGGGATAGTCCGGCACCGTCGCCGCGATCGCCGAGAGCGGGCGCTCATCGGCGGCCAGGATGCGCAGGATTCGGGCGGCGCCGTAGATCCCGTCGTCGTAGCCGAAATACTCGTCGGCGAAGAACATGTGCCCACTCATCTCGCCCGCCAGCGGCGCGTGGGTCTGTTTCATCTTGGCCTTGATCAGCGAGTGGCCGGTCTTCCACATCAGCGGGGTGCCGCCATGCTTTTCGATATCCTCAACCAGCGCTTGCGAGCATTTGACCTCGAAGATGATCGGCGTACCCGCGGGGCGCCCGGCCAGAACTTCACGGGCGAAGAGTGCCAGCAGGCGGTCGCCCCAGATCACCTGCCCGCGCTCATCCACCACGCCGACCCGGTCGGCATCCCCATCCAGGCCGATGCCGATGTCCGCGCCGGTTTCCCGAACCGTGCGCATGAGATCCTGGAGATTTGCCAGAACCGTGGGATCGGCCGGGTGGTTGGGGAAGGAGCCGTCGGGGTCGCAGTAAAGCTCCACCAGGTCGACGCCGAGACTGCGCAGAAACTCCGCCGCGGCCGGGCCGCCGGAGCCGTTGCCGGCGTCCAGCACCACCTTGAGCGGGCGGCGCAGCTGAATCCGCTCGCGGAGAGCGGCCAGATAGGGGGTAAGCGCGTCGGCCGAGCGCAATTCGCCGGATCCCTCGGCGAGGTCACCCTCGCGAATGCGTCGCTCCAGATCTTTGATCGCCGCGCCGTGGATCGACGCGGTGCCCAGGGACATCTTGAAGCCATTCATGTTACCGGGATTGTGACTGCCGGTGACCATGACTCCGCCGGCCACGCCGAACTCATGAATGGCGAAGTAGAGTCCCGGTGTGGGCACCAGCCCGATATCGATCACGTCCACCCCGGCGGCCCGGATTCCGGCACTCAGGGCGGCGGCCAGGCGCGGCGAAGAGATGCGGGCATCGCGCCCCACTGCAACCCGGACCGGGGCCGCGTCGGCCGCGGCGGCGGCGCGCACCACGCTGCCATAGGCCTGGCCGATGCCGTGGGCGACCGCATCGGTCAGATCGGAGTCGGCGACTCCACGAATGTCGTATTCTCGAAAGATCTGGGAGTTCATTGATCTCCGGTTTCGGCAGGTGATGGAGCAACGCGGGGAGGCGAGCGCCGTTGGTTCCGTGGATGATCATCGAATCCATTAGAATACCCACGTTTTGGGGCCGCGGTCAAATTCGCTCGCGGCGCCGCGCCATTCACCCTGGAGGCGATCCCCCAGTTCCCGGGCGATCCTGCTAAAGTGCCCCGAACAGTCCCTGAATCCAACCTGGTCGCGCCTCTTCCGCGCATCGCTCACCCTCGCGCATCCGGCGAATCTCAGCCTCCCGATGCTCGCCAGAGAGCCCTTTCCACCCATGCCTTTCGACAGCCTGGAACGAGACCGTCTCGAACTTCTGATCGAAGTGGCCTCCTGCATCGAGTTGCCGCGCCTGGGGCAGATTGCCCTGGACGGGCTGCTGCAGGTGCATCGGGTCCAGGGGGCGGCGCTCTTTGTTCGCACCGGTCGCGGCAACCCCTGGGTGCCGGCGCTGCTGCGCGCCTTTCCGCTTCCCCGCGGGGCCCATTACCCGGCCAGGTTCCAGCTGCCGGAGGCGGACGCCATCGGTCGCGGCGACCCGGAGTTCGAGTGGCTGCTCCAGTCCTGCGCGCCCCCGCTGCCCGCCGACTCCACCGAGCTGGTGCTGATTCTCGATGGTGATGCCGAAGTGGACGGCATGGTGTTTCTGCGCGGCGTACCGTGGGGCGAGCGCCGCAACCTGGCGCGCTTCGGCGGCGCCCTGAGCCGCGCGCTGGTCAACAGCTGGCGTCTTGCCACCGCCCGGCGGATCGCCCATGAGCGGCGGATCCTGCTCGACCTGCAGCGCAACATCACCGGCTCTCTGCGGATCGACGCCGTGCTCACCCGGTTGCTTGACTCGCTCGCCGATGTCGTTCCCTACGACGCCGCGGCGATCTTTCTGCTCAGCCCCGACAAAGGGGAGTTCCAGCCGGCGATCGTTCGCGGCTTTGTGGCCTCCACCACGCTCCGTCTCAAGACCACCCAGGGGATCGCCGGGCTGGCGCTGGAGCGTGGCGAGATCGTCACCATTCCGAAAGTGGAGGAGGAACCCCGCTATCTGCCGGTCCGCGCCACCACCCGCTCCTCGGTGGCGCTGCCGCTCACCGTCGGCGGCAAGCACATTGGCGTACTGGTGCTGGAGAGCGATACTCCCGCCGCCTACCACGCAGATCAGCACCAGATGTTGGGCTCGATCGCCGCCCAGGCCGCCGTGGCGATCGAAAACGCCCGTCTTCACACCGCCGAGCTGCAGGGCCGCGCGCTCCACCGCGAACTCAAGACCGCGCGCGCGATTCAGCGCCGCCTGCTGCCGCGCCACACGCCCCAGCCACCCGGTTGGGAACTGCTCGGCGCCAATTTCCCCTCGCTGGAGATGAGCGGCGACTTTTACGACGTGATCCGCCTGGGCGAGAAGATCGGCCTGGTGGTCGGCGATGTCATGGGCAAAGGCGCGCCGGCGGCGATGCTGGCCGCCACCCTCCATGCCGCCCTGCGCGAAGGACTGCGGCGCGAAGACGCCCTCGCCGACGCGGTCTCCGGCGCCAACCGCATGCTCTGCGGCGCCCGCTTCGGCCGCGCTCGCTTCGCCTCGGTCTTTGTCGCCATCCTCGATCCCGCAGCCGCCACCCTGGAGTATGTCAATGCGGGCCACGATCCGCCGCTGGTAAGCCACGCCGACGGCTCTTGGCGCTCCCTGGAGAGCGGCGGCCTGGTGCTCGGGGTTGTCGCCGACACCCACTACACCGTGGAATCTCTGACCTTTCCGGCTGACACCCTCCTGCTGATCTACACCGATGGCGTAACGGAAGCACGCAACCCGGCTGGAGAGGAGTTCGGTCTCGACGCGCTGCGTGCCGCCATCGCCGCCGCCCGCGCCCGCCCCGGAGCCCGCCTGCACCACATCCTGCGTGCCATTCTGGCGCGCCTGCGCACCTATCGCCGGGGTGAGCGGCGACATGACGATGTCACCCTGCTCGGCGCCTGGTATCATGATTAGACCGTGACGCTCACATAAGACCGCGCCCGCTGTCCCATTGTCCCGTCTCTGCTTTCTGGAAGTTGGCTGATTGATGCTGAAGCTGGGTGTCGTCGCTACATCGCGCAAAGAACATGAACGTCGCTTGCCCCTCCATCCGGAGCATTTTCTGACGCTACCGGAACCGCTGCGGCGCAGGTTTCGCTTCGAAACCGGCTACGGCGCCATCATCGGCTGCGGCGATGCCGCCCTGGCCGACGCCAGTGGTGGTCTCGCCACGCGCGCCGCAATCCTCGCCGAGAGCGACGTCGTTCTGCTCCCCAAGCCCACGCCGCGGGACTTGGCCGAGATTCGCCCGGGAGCCACGCTCTGGGGCTGGGCGCACTGTGTCCAGCAGCCGGAGATCGTCGATCATGCGATCGACCGCCGCCTCACCCTGCTCGCCTGGGAGGCGATGTTCCGCTGGCACGCCGACGGCCGGCGCGGCCGCCACACTTTCTATCGCAACAACGAAATGGCCGGCTACTGCGGGGTCATTCAGGCCCTCAATCTGGCCGGAATCGACGGTTTCTACGGCAAGCCGAAGCGCGCCCTGATCTTCAGCCTGGGCGCGGTCTCCCAGGGCGCGCTGCGCGCCCTCCGGGGGCGGGGGTTCAAGGAGATTCTGGTGCTCACCCAGCGCCCCTCGGCGAGCCTCACCCAGCGCCTGCCGGGGGTTCGCTATGGATCTCTCCGGCGCCGCGGTTCGGCTCTTGACGCGCTCCTCGAAGACGCCCCGGCCCGCCCCCTGGTGGAGGTGCTCGCCGAAACCGATGTCATCGTCAACGGGATCCTGCAGAATCCCGAGTCGCCGCTGCTCTATCTCCAGCCCGGCGAGGAGTCCCGGCTGCGGCCGGGAACCCTGATCTGCGACATCAGTTGCGACCTGGGCATGGGCTTCCCCTTCGCCCGCCCCACCTCTTTTACCGAGCCCACCTTCCAGGTCGGCGACCTGCTCTACTACGCGGTCGATCACACACCGAGCCTGCTCTGGCGCGCCGCCACCTGGGAGATCTCGGCGGCGCTGCTGCCTTTCATCGAAACCGTCGCCGCCGGCCCGCAAGCCTGGGATGCCGACGCGACCCTGCGCCGGGCGATCGAGATTCGCCACGGCGTGATCGGCAACCCGCAGATTCTCAAGGTGCAGAAGCGTTCGCCCGACTATCCGCACCCTCGCCGGGATTGACCCGCGCGGGTCCGGACACCCGCGCCGGCCCGGACCCGCCCCGCTCCGAACCGGGAATTGCTAGCGCACCACCATCACCGGGCAGGGGGCCTGCCGCACCACCCGATCCGCCACACTGCCGAGCAGCATCGACGCCAGCCGCGCATGCCCGCGCGTGCCCACCACCACCGCATCGGCCGGCATCTCCCGCGCCAACTTCAGAATCTCCTCCACCACCTCGCCCGAGCAGACCTTGAAATCCACGCTCGCCACCGCCCGGCGCCCCTCCTCGCTGACCAGGTTCCGCAACTCCTCCAGCGCCTTCTCGCGCGCCTTTTCCAGATTCTCCGGCGCCATCGTATTTGCCGGGTAGTAGTGCGCATAGAGTGGATTGGCCGCCGGCGGCGCGTCCAGAACATGGCTGATCAGGACTTCGGCGTTCATCCCCGCCGCGAGCCCGAAAGCCGCCTTCACCGCGCGGTTGCCCGCCGCCGAAAAGTCGGTGCAGACGAGGATTTTGGAAAACTTCTTCATGGTCGAACTCCAGCTTTTCATGGGGTGTCGCGGGAAACCTGTCTTGGGGCTTTTTCCCGGCCGGCCGAATGCGTAGGATCCGCTCTCAGTATGACACGAACCCGGGAGCCCGTCGCACACTGTCTTCACACTTGTTCCCTACATCGTCACGTCATCACCTCTTTAGAAAAAGATCTGGTAGATTCCTGCCGACCCATAGTGAATGAAGATTCCCACCCATCTTCGCTCGATCCAAGGAAGCCCACGATGCCTCTAACCAGACTGCTCCATCTCCCCCGGTTGGCACTCGCTGCCCTTGCCGCCGCCCTGCTCCTCCTGCCCGGGGTCGCCTGGGCTTCCGAGCATGCCCCCGCCGCCGCCCACGCCGCCACAGAAGTGGCCGGCGCCGCCCACGGCGCCGAAGAGCTTTCGATCTACCTGGTCCTTCCCTTCGCCGCCCTGCTCCTCTGCATTGCGATTCTGCCCCTGGTCGTACCCCACTGGTGGGAGCACAACCGCAACAAGGGAATCGTCTCCGCCCTCTTCGGCATCCCCATGGGGATCTACCTGATCGCCACCAACGGTCACGCCCTGCTCCACTCCATGTTCGAGTACATGGATTTCATCATCCTGCTCGGCTCCCTCTTCGTCATCTCCGGCGGCATCTTTGTGCGCGGCGACATTCGCGCCACCCCGCGCAACAACCTGCTTTTCCTTATATTGGGTTCGCTGCTCGCCTCGCTGATCGGCACCACCGGCGCCGCCATGCTCCTCATTCGCCCGGTCCTGCGCACCAACAGCGAGCGCAAAAACACCGCCCACATCCCCATCTTTTTCATCTTCACCGTGGCCAACATGGGGGGGCTGCTTACGCCTCTCGGCGACCCGCCCCTCTTCCTCGGTTTCCTCCGCGGTGTCCCCTTCACCTGGACCTTCAAGTTGGTGGTCCCCTGGCTGGTGGGTCTCGGCATCGTCCTCACCATCTTCTACCTGATCGACCTGCGCGCCTACAAACGGGAATCACCCGAAGCGATCGCCTTCGACACCAGCAACATCACTCCGGTCAGCCTCTCCGGCGGCATCAACTTCCTCTTCCTCGCCGGGGTCGTCCTTTCGGTCCTCTTGCTGCCCGGCATCGTCGCCGCCGACGGCTCCATCGGCATCCCCTGGCGCGAACTCTCCATGGTTCTGATGGCCGCGCTTTCCCTCTTCGTCGGTCCCAAAGAGCCGCGCAGCGACAACCAGTTTTCGTTCGAAGCGATCAACGAAGTCGCCATCCTCTTTGTCGCGATCTTCATCGCCATGGTTCCGGCGCTCCTCATCCTCGAAGCCCGCGGTCCCGACCTGCCGCTCAGCCATCCCTGGCACTTCTTCTGGGCCACCGGCCTGCTCTCCTCTTTCCTCGACAACGCTCCCACCTATCTCACCTTCACCTCGGTCGCTTCCGGCTATGTCGGCACCGACGCGATGAATCTCCACACCCTGATCACTGCCGCCGCCCACGGCAGCCACCCCTCCGGCGAGAGCATTCTCGAAGCGATCAGTGTCGGCGCGGTCTTCATGGGAGCCAACACCTACATCGGCAACGGCCCCAACTTCATGGTCAAGGCGATCAGCGACGGCTCCGGCCTGAAAACCCCGAGCTTCTTCGGCTACATGCTCTGGTCGGGAATGATCCTGATCCCGGTCTTCATCCTCATTACGCTGCTCTTTTTCCTTTAGAA
>JALXCG010000262.1 GCA_026991065.1 Gemmatimonadota bacterium
GGGTTTCCAGATCCCGGTGCGGATCCCGCTGCTGGCCCCCCCCGGCGTCTACCGCGTCACCACCACCGCTTACCTGGGCAATGAGGTGGTGGCTTCCAGTTGGAACGACACCACCATCCTGCCGCCGCAGTAGGCGAAGAAGCGCCCCGCGGTGGCGTCCATCCGGCGGCTTGCCGGCGCCCGCTTCAGTGTCGCCCGCGCCGCCCCGCCCGGCCTTTCCCCGGCCGCTTGCGCCCTCTGGCTCCACCGCGCCGAGCCCGGCGCGGTGGCCGGGCGAAATGGAGCCGCTCCGATTGCTGCTTCAGGATCCAGTAGGCGGCAATGATCCCCACCCCGAGCGTGGCGACCCCGGTGATCAGGTTGCCGATGATCTGCAGCACGCCCGAAAAGCGGTAGAAAGCATAGGCGCGCGGTCGCCGTCCGGTCGCCTGCCAGTGGCGCAGCACCTTGGCGTCGGCCTTGCCACGCAAATGGGTTCCGGCCAACACAATGCCGGGGATCAGCGCCAGCGTCGACTGGATCAGCGCGTCGCGCCCCACCGAGAGTTCCGGGTCGGCCGGCGCGCGGGCAATCGCGTTCCACACCTGGCGCCGCGCGCCCTCCGCCTCGTAGTCATGCAGGAAGCCGGCGCGGCGCCCCCGATAGGCGCGGCTCAGCAGCTCGGTGCGCCGGCGGACACTCTCTGGAGTTTCTGAATCAACTTTGGCTGGCACGAGAATGGGTTCCGCGGTGAAGGCCGCTGCCGCGCGCCGCATGGGACACCGCACCCCCGGGCGCAGTCGGCAGCAGCGATCTATGGCAATCGAGCGGTCGCCCTGCGGCATCCGCTCCACCCCAAGCATCGGCAGCCCGCGGCGCTTTCTTCACTCTTCGCGCAATTCATTTCGCCGCGCCGGCCAGATCGGCCACCAATCCTTTCAAGAAGGCGTAGAAGCGCTCCATGCTGGCGATTTCCACCCGTTCCGACGGCGAGTGGGGGTCGTGGACATTCGGCCCGAATGAGAGCATGTCCATCTGGCCGCCGAAGCACTCGCCGATCAACCCGCACTCCAGCCCGGCGTGCACCGCCTTGACCTCGGGCCGCCGCCCAAAGAGCGCTTCATAGACCGCCAATCCGCGGGCCAGCAGATGCGACTCCGGGTTCGGCTGCCACCCGGGGTAGCCGTTGTGCGCCGCCGCCCGCGCGCCGGCCAGCCGCGCCAGTGCCAGCAGCCCCTCCTCCACCGCGCGCAGCGCCGGCGCCACCGAGGAGCGTGAACTCTGCCGCACCACCAGCCATTCCCCCGTGGCGCCGGCGCCGACCACCTCCGCCAGGAGACTGTCTCCCGCGGCCGCCGTCTGCAAGCCGAGCACCGCCAGATTGGTCGAAGTCTCGGTCAACCCCGGCACCGCCTGGCTCATCCCCAGCACCCCGTGCGGCAGCGCCAGCACCAGATCGATGCAGGCATCCCGCGCCGCGGTCGTCAGCGGTCGCCCACCACCGGCCTCCCGTGCCGCGGCCGGCAGCTCGGTCCACTCCAGCCGCGCACCGGGGTCACACTGCCCAAGAGCCAGCCGCAGATCCGCCCGCGCCGCCTCGAACAGCTCCGCCACCGCCGCGCCGGTCGCCACCTCCGGCCGCAGCAGCAAGTCGGCGTGGGCCTCGCGCGGAATCGCGTTGTGCTTGTCGCCCCCGGCCCAATCCAGCAGAGCGAAGTCGGCCACCCGGCGCAACCTTCCCAGAACCCCCGCCAGCAGCTTCACCGCATTGCCGCGGCCGGTGTTGATATCGAGCCCCGAATGCCCACCGTGCAACCCTCGCACCCGCAGCCGGAAGCCGCGCACCCCCTCGGCCGCCGCCCGGCGCGCCACCGGCAGGGCGATCAACGTATCGGTCCCGCCGGCGCATCCCACGTAGAGCGCGTCATCCTCCTCCGAATCCAGGTTGAGCAGCATCCGCCCCCGCACCAGCGCCGCATCCACTCC
>JALXCG010000263.1 GCA_026991065.1 Gemmatimonadota bacterium
GGTGTGGATTGACGATGTCCAGGGCCAGCGGACTCCACCCATCCCGAGTACCGGACACCAATTCTGTGGGGTTCGGGGGAACCCACAAAGCGTCGAAAAAGTCAAATGCGCCGGCCTGCCCCTGCTCCTCCCCTTCCGGAGTGACCCCGAACAGGTCGTCGACCAACGACTCTTCAAGCTCCTTCAACACCGTCGTAGCATAGCTTCTGCAGAGCCCACGGAGCGCGGAACCGGGAAGATAGGGCACGCCGTAGGTGTGGTGCAACAAGACGCTGTTCTCGGTGACGGTGGCGCTGGTGGCCGGGTGCAGCCAGACCCGATCCAGCGCCTCAACCTTCAATGTCCTGCGATAATAGCCGGCGGGGACCGCGTGCTCCGCGGTCCACCTTTTCCACGCGGCGTAGCGCTGGCGATAGACCTGCAGCGCGGGCGTCGGCTCCGATGACAAGCGCAGTGCCCCCACCGCAGCGGCGTACAGATCCTGTCGACCCGGCTGGGATTGAGACGGATCGTTCTCCCCAGTCCCGCCACGAGCGAACACAGGCAGCTCATTCAGGCAGCGATCCAGCCACAAACCCACATGAGCCGGCAACGGGTCCGGGACCTCGGCCGCCACGCTCGAACGCTCCCCGCCCCGGTATGCCGGAGGCCACTCGGTTAGCGGCACCCGGACCTCATTCCGCAGATTCGCGCTCATGCTCACCAGCTCCTTCTGAGTTCTTGCCATCCTCTTTCATTGCCTTCAGCAACCGCGACAACAGCACCGCCGCTTGCAAAGCCAGGCGCTCCACCATCCAATACTGCTCCACCGGCAATTTGGCCAACTTTTCGGCACGCAAGGTCTCTCCCAGGAGTCCTTCGGTGCAGCGACTCAACGCCTGCAGCAGCCGCCGGTCGGCTTCATCCTTGCGCTCCAGGAACAGTACGGTTTGCAACAACCCACTGCGTCGCAGTAGATCGGGTAGCCTCTCGTACTTGCGCTCTGCGTCTACGTCTCCAGAGCTATTGGCCGCCTCCGGCAGCAAGATCTCCACCATCCGCTGGGCAAGCGTCTGTTCGTTCAGGGGCGTCCTGTCTTGCGATTTCATTGACTCATCTCCACCCGGGCGCGCCCCAGCCCAATCGAAGACTTGCCCCCAAACCGAAGCACATCTCCCCCCTTCAAGCTCTTCTGCAACACCTGTAGATTCTTCTTCGCTGGAGAGACAATGCGGTTGTTGGACCGCTCCTCCTCTTCAGCGTCCGCCGCGCCCAGTTCCTCCGGAGTGCGGGAAAGCTCGGAACGGCGCGCCCAGATCGCGCCGTATAGCAAGGTCTCCGTGGGCAGGTGCTCCTCCGTCCAGGAGCCACTGGCAGCCGCAGTGCCCGAGTCGCCATCAATCTTCACCCGGGCTCGAACCTCCAGAGCGGTTTCCGCCAGGTGTCGCATCGTGGTGTCACTGACCAGCACAAAACGCTCCACGAAAAACTTCCGGCTGGTTTCGTCGTTGGGCCATACCGCCTTGGCGATCCACTCCGCCCACTTGTCCATCCGCGGGTTGGACTCTGCGTCCAGCAGCATCTCCTCCAGAAAAATGCGCCCCTGCACTGCCGCTGTCTGCGCACCCTTCTGTTCAGGATTCCGCTTCGCCCATAGCACGGATGGCGTATTCTGAGTCACGCAGTTTATTCCGCCCGCCATCTTCGGAACCGGCGGAACTGCGGCAATGGCACTCTGCGCACCGCGCGCCAGTTCCACATCCCGGGTCAGTCGCAACAACATGTAGGGCGATGCCACCCAGGCAAACATGCCCACCAGAGAACGAACCGGAAGCGCCAGAAGGTGGGCATCCCCCACCACCAGGCCGCCTCTTCCGGCACTGGCTTGTTCCGTGTCCGGACCGAACGCGCGCCAAACCGGATCCTCCACGTTTTTTTTCGCGTCGGAGGTCTCGTTGTCCTCGGCAAGACTCCGCAAGACTCCCTTGATGGAAGATCCCGGTAGAAACGGCAATCCTGTCGCCACCTCCCGTGCCGTGGGGAGATTGATCTCCCCCACCCCTTCGCCAGTTCCCGCGTGCAGCGGCGTGAGCGCGTGAAAGAACAGAACTCGCCCGAGTAACGGGGATTCATTGCTCATTGATCCATCTCCTGTGCAGGGGCTTCTTGCCAAAAACCGGGCAGAGCCAATCCATAGCCATCGTGGGCAGGGGCAGCGAGCATCTGCTGCAGATCGGACGGAGAGTCGGTGGCACACAGAGAGCGCAACCAGTGAGCCTGGCACCACGACACCAACTCTTCCGGGCTTGGGTTTCCCTCGGGTTTGAAATAGTAGACCGTTCCCGGGGGTACCAATCTTCGGATTCGCCGCGGCCGCTGCCGCGCCAGATCCCAGCCGGAGACAATCTGGGGAGCTTCCGGCAAGGCAACCGCCACCAGCCGCAGCGGCAATCCCGGAGCCAGTGGCGAAGCCGATCCCGACCAGGGGAAGACCGCCCCCTGTACCGAGCCTTGGTTGCCGGCGCCGCCACCGAAATAGCCTGGCGTGAGCAACTGCAACCGCAACCCCAGCCTCCCTTTCAGTTCTTCCGAGGCTTTGCGATAGGCACCCTCATAAACAGCAAACCGCGGCAGCCCACTGCCCGCCTTGACACGACAATGGCTGGTGCGCGATCGGGCTCCCAGCGTCAGCATCATGGCTTGGCCGGGCATTGCCGGAGGTTTCAGTTGCAACCCTTCCGGCACATTGACGTCGACGCCAATCTCAAAGCGACGGTCGTAACGTTGCCCGGGAGTCGAAAAGAGAAAGCCGGGACGCGCAGTGTGGGAAGCGGAATCCAATGCGACATGAACCCGCGGTTCCGCACGCACCGGTTTCTCTTTCACATCGGTGTTGGCCGCCGGCACCGCTCCCGGCTGATGTAACGCGCATTTGGCCAGCGCATCCACGTCGGCTATGGCCGCCGCCACTGTCCCCCGCTGGTACAACGCCCATTCAACCAGCGCATCAAACCGCCACAGATGACCGCCAGCTTTCTCCACGCGAGCGTTCGCTTGGCGCGGATAGTGGACCGGGCGGAGTCGCTGCGACCCAGCCCAGCGCGGCCACAATATGCTGCGGCCCTCCGCCTCCGTACCCACGGTTGCAGAGTTCAGCGGGAGGTCCGAGCGGTCGGATTCCTCCTCCCGCACAGGAGAGAAACACACCGCGTCGAAGGGGCCGGGAAAAAGCAGCGAGGTACGGACCTCCTCGGCTGGCCGACAATCGATCAACCAGGGCCCTTGCACCTCAATCTTCAGCAGTTTCCTGGCCAGATCCGCTTCAGTTCCGGGCGCTTGAGCGCGATTGGCGAAGAAGTAAGCGGTTCGCACCGCCCCCGCCATGGTGCTGCAAGGCGGCAAAGGATCCTGCTCAAAGCGCACAAACGCAAACAAGGGGACCCCACCCTGCCCCCAGACCAAAGGATCCTGAGGAGCGATGCACCAGTGTTGAGAACTGTTGCTACTCATGGACGACCTCCACCGCTGAAGCAAATTCCACTGCCGGGGCCGCGAGGCGATGCGCCAGCAGCAACTCGTTCACATAATTCTCAACCTGCGACCACTCTTTCCAGTCCGCAACCCGGCGGACAACCTCGTCCGGCAACTTTCTTTCCCGCCGGCTGAACGCCTGCCGCACGCGGGCCCGCGCCAACAACACCGTTTTCTCCCCGGCGGCACCATACTGCTGGTAGAGCGCCTGCAGGTTGTGCGCCAATGTCAAGCCCAGCTCGCGTTCCGCCAGCCCACCTGCCCAGGTTCTTTGATCCGCTACGAACGCCCGCAGCGGCCCAGCACACACCCGGTCGCTGCCGGCGCGCGGCATCTCGCGCACCTCCACCCAGCCCTCGGCCGGCTGGCCCTTCAGGCAGGCCGCCTGGCGTTGTTCCTTGGCAGAGTCCAGCGCCTGCCCCGCCATCCGCCGCACAGAGCGCAGATCAAATTTCACGTGGGTCACCGCCACACCGATTGAAAGAGAAGTCGGCAGGTCCGGCAGCAACTGCGCAAGCGGCTCCGCAACCTCTTTCCGGTACAGATTGCTCAACCGCTCAATCGCTGTCAGCAGACGATCCAGCGGCAGGTAGGCCAGCCCCTCATCGCCCCCTACATAGAATGCGCAGCCCCGCACCTCCCCCGAGAAGAGCAGTTCCGCCGCCCGGTCCGCGAACCGGTTCAGGTTCTTTTGCGCATCCTGGAACCCCTTGCGTGGCAGTCTCTCCAGCACAGACCCCAACCGGTCCCCATCGAACATCAACAGCGCGTAATAGGGCGAAGGCACACCAAAGCCGCTATGAAGGCGGTGAAGCAAACCTCTCAGCGCCCTGATCGTTCCCCAAGGCACCTCACTCCTTCCAATCCGGCGAACGCCGAACTCGGTTACCAGCGCATCCAAGCCGCCATCAAAGAGCAGCGAAGCATCAAACGGAAACAACGAACTCCCCGGCCCATCCCACTCATCCCAGGCCGGGGTGGCCAGGATCGCACTGGACCAGGAAGAAGCATCCTCGTGCGCCGCGCGCCTTAGCCGATCCGAAATCTGCTTCAGGCAGTTGAAACCATGCTTACTGGTGGCCACTCGGCGCAGCCAGGGGTCAGCGGTCACTCGGGCCAGCGGCGGGAACGGCAGCCGAGGGAGACTGGTTCCGCTTCTTTTTGAGAACAGGGCCAGACGGCGCGCCAGGCCGATCGCGTCCAACTGCTCGCCACGTCGCACCCCCGCCCGCATCCGCCAGAGTTCAAACTGCCGCCGGGCCTGCGCCTGCAACGCCTGGGGGTCCCGGAACACCGAATCACGCCCCGGATCCAGGTGACTTTTTGGGCGGCCGTCTACGCTGAACCCCGCGTCACAAAAGAGACGTGTGTTCTTGCTCGCCGCCAGCAGCGCACGCGCCCGGCCCAGCCACTGCTCATGCGATTCTCCCGGCTCGGCGCGACACCAGACGGCATAGAATTCAACAAAATCTCCGCTGCGGACCGCGGCCAACTGGCGCTTCAGCGCGTCGGGGTCAACAAACGACTGGAATCCCTCCGACGTGAGCGTTCTTGCGTTCTCCTCCAGCCGCTCCGCGAACCACTCACACGCTGTCTTCCGCGCCGATTCCAGCAACTCCCGTACTTGGGCTTCCGTTCCCGCCACCTCGGCCAACACCTTGTTGGGACAGGCGGCCACATACCGCTCCGGACGCGCCGCCTCCCCCGCCGCCGGGGATCCCGCACGCGCCCCCCGTCTCCATCGATCAGGCAGTGGCTGCAGCAACTCAACTCCCGGCAGGGTCTGGGCCCCCTTGCTAAGGTGCTCGGCCACCACTTCGGTCACTCCTGACAGCCACTGGGATCCCCACCACAGATCCCTGCTGCGCCGTCCCGCACCAATGAAGACCTGTACCGGCCCCAGAGAAACAGCCACCAGATAGCGTTCCGAAACACGCTCAGCAACACTCACCGCCCTCCTCCCTTCTGGCCACCTCGCGGTTTCCGTTGGGAAACAAAACCGTTTCGATCCAGGAAGGCAGCAATCGCATTCTTGTACCTTCCGGAACTCGTCTCAGCCCCCGACGCACTCTGTTGGTACGCCACCTCCGCCACCGCCCGGCCGTCCTTCCCGCCGGCTGGTGCATCCAATACCATGCACGCCTCCTGAGGAACCGAGTTCCAGAACACCAGCGCGGTGGCCCGCACATCCCGCCCCCCCTCACCAAACGCCATCGGCCGCAGAATCAGCGGTGATGGCAGCCGCTGGCGTAGCTTCACCTTTCCGCCACAGCCCCCATCCAACTCCTTGGGGACAACCTTGCCGTTGGCTCTGGAGTCATTCCGATCGGCATGCTTGAACTTGATCAGCAGCGGCATACCAAACGCCGCGCGGGGAGTCCGCAGCGGCGGGGCGAACTCGGCGGGCAATGGATGATCATATCGCCTCGCACCACGCAGCCACTTGAAAGAGTTGGGCTCCGGCCAGCGGCTCACACCGGGGTGTGCGCCTTTCCCCAGGCGCGCCGACCGTTGCCGAAAATCGGCCAGCGCATCCAGAGAGTTGCCCAGCGCCTCCTCGCCGCTGGGCATCGGTCGTGTCTGCCAAAAAAACGCATTCTTCTCCAGTCGGGGCCAGGCCACTTCAACCGACGACTTCGTCCTGCCATCCAGCTCGTCAAGCCGATCAAGCCAGTCAAGCAGCTCTTCCGGTGAGTCAAACCCCTCAAGGGCCGCTTCGTCGACCGGCAACCCCTCGGGCCAGATCACTCGCTCGATCCGCCCATCCAGCGCCAAGGCGCCGAAGCCGCGCCGGGTTCGGGCCCCCACACCGCCGAAGTTGACCCACAGAAGGAGCGCATGGATAACCCGGGCGAACTCCTTGTGTTGCTCGTAGCCGACCGGTGGCCGCTCTCCCTTCTTATCAGCGGGCCGGGGATTCAGCATGAGTTCCACCTGAAACCGCAGGCCACTTCTTAGCGACGCTGTTTCCAACTGTCGGCGACCCATCTGCGCCGCCCGCCGCAACTCCTCCTGGCTTCGCTGCAGTGGAAACAGCCCGTAGCCCACCTTCCGCCCAAGCGTCCAAACAGGTACCCCGCTCAACCTGCCGCTGCGTCCCTGCTTATGCGTGCCGGCCGGAGCCAGCCGCCCGGGGTCAATCACCGTGACCCGTTGCCGAACCATGCCCGCCAGCGGCGATGGCCCATTGTCGTCTTTACCCTTCTCCCCCCGAGGCTCGCTCTTCCCGCCAGCATCGCTCACCTTGTCCGCCTCGCTCACGCCCCCCCACACAAACCGTTCCAGGCGCCGCAGGACCATCGGATCCGTGATATGCGGCGCCTGGAACGGTTTGTGTG
>JALXCG010000264.1 GCA_026991065.1 Gemmatimonadota bacterium
CGGCAGCAGGGGGCGGGCGCCGCCCCCGGGCGTGGCGGGAGAGAGGCCGGCGCGGGCTTCGACGGCCGCCCGCACCAGGGTGTGGCAGACCACCATCGCCGAGGCGACCTGCCCCGGCAGGCCCCAGATCGGCAGATCACCGGCACGGGCCAGCAAGGTGGGCTTTCCGGGGCGGATGGCGACGCCATGGAAGAGCACCTCGGCGCCCGGCAGCGCGGCGATCACCTCCAGCGTAAGGTCGCGGGTGCCGACCGAGGAGCCACCGGAGAGCAGGAGCAGGTCCGCGTCGCGCAGCGCATTCAGGCAGGCGTCGCGGAGTGCCGCCAGGTCATCGGCGACAATGCCGAGTTGCCGCGGCAACGCGCCCATCGACCGGAGCAGCGCGGCCAGGGTGTGACTGTTGACATCGCGGATCTGACCCGGGCCGGGGGTCGCGCCGGCCGGGATCACCTCGTCGCCGGTGGCGAGGATGGAGACCCGCGGCTGCTTGAAGACCGGTATTCGGGTGAAGCCGGCGGCCGCCAGCAGGCCGACCTCTTGCGGGCGGATGCGGTGACCCCGATGGACGATCGGGGTGCCGGCGGCGCACTCCTCGTCGGCCTCGATCACGAAGTTCCCCGGGGCAACCGGGCGGATCACCTCGATCCGGGCGGCGCCGAGCGCCAGCGTGTGCTCCACCATGACCACCGCGTCGGCGTCCGCGGGCAGCATCCCGCCGGTGGGGATCCGCACCGCCTGCCCCAAACCCAGGGGCATGGTCGCCGCGCTGCCGATCTGCACCTCACCGACCACTTCGAGCAGAGCGGGCGAGCTTTCGGAGGCGCCGAAGGTGGAGGCTGCCAGCACCGCGAAGCCGTCCATCGTGGAGCGGCGGAAGCCGGGGAGGTCGGCGGGGTTGATCAAGTCATGCGCGACGATGCGCCCACTTGCTTCGCTGAGCGCTACCTCCTCCTGTCCGACCGCTGGGAAAGCGCGTGCCGCCGCTTGGGCGGACGCCAAGGGCAAAGCCTGGAAGAACTCATTCACGGTCCGCCGCCGCCTCTCGCTTGGTACGCCTGGCTTCGCCGCCGGTCAGGAAGTGGTTGCAAAGAGGGCCGCCAGCCCTTTGAAGTCGATGCGACCGGTCTTTGCGCCGACCGCGTTGGAACACTCCACCACGGCATGGTCGGGCGTCTGCATCTGGACCTGGAGGGTCAGCGTATCTCCCGGAACCATGGGTGTTTCCAGGCGCAGATCGATGTCGATCGGCGCGTCGCCGCGGGGTGCCGTGAGCGGTACCCGGTGGAGAATGCAGAGGGCTTGCCAGGCGCTTTCGACCTGGACCGTGCCGGGAAGCACCGCGCGTTCGGGAAAGTGACCCTGGAAAAGCGGCAGCCCGGCGGAGATCCGCCGCCCGGCCACGATCCGCTTGCCTTCCTCCCACTCGCCGATCATGTCCAGATGAACGGCGCGGGCGTCGGTAAGCTGCAGGAATGACTGAATGGCGCGGAAGTCATGGCGGATTTCGCTGCGCCGCCAGGGATCCTGCTTGAGAGGAGGAACATGAACATCGACCGCGAATACATCGCTGACGTTGAGGTCGAGCATGATCCAGGTCACCCGCATCGAGATCAGCAACTCCTCGGCGGTGCGCAGGCGTGACTCGCTGATGCCCCACTGGGGATTGCCGCGCAATCCCTTGCCGTGTATGTCGACCCGGTCGCCGGCCACTGGGAGGCCAGCGCACCGGGCGCGCAGCTTCTTGACGATGAAAGCGTGTTTGCGATCCAGACCGAGCGCGCGCCCGAGCAGCAACCCCTGCAGTGCGGTTTCCAGCGCTAAACCCAGCGGCAGAACCCGCTCTCCGTTCGGCATGTCCACCAGGCGCTCATCGGCTCCGGAAAAGGTCGTGACCGCATGGGACATCTTGTCCATGAGATAGTCGAGCACCGCATCGACGAAGGCATAGGGTGCCCCCTGCGGCAGACGTTCCATAAGGTCGTTGTAATTGATTGCTTTCTTGGCCATTCGCGGCGCATCCAGGATCGGGGGGGAAGCGGACATAGGAATCTCGCAGCTTATCAGAGGACGTCGTGGGGGCACAGAGCAACTCTTATCAAAGCAGCAACCTACCCTTCCCTGTGGCACTCCCGGTGCGAAGTCATCGCTGATTGCGTTGGTCCCGATTGACCCGGAATCTGGTGATTGCGCAGTTCCGCCGCGCCCTACGCCAGACGCCGCTCCAAGCACGAACGGCGCGCTCAGACCCGACACTTCGCGATGGAGGCTTACGAGAATGGCAGGCTAAACCTCATAAGTATAATCGCGATCACGATTGCTGTGGGGGAGAAGTTGGAGTTGAAGTTGGTTCCACGGTGCCTTTACTACTGCTGATTGCGGCGTTATCCTTTGCTGGCGCATGATCGCAGTTCGGGCGGTGTTGACGACCGCGTTGCGGTTGAGAAGCTGGGGTTGGTTTGCTCTTGGGTAAGCCCCCTCGTATCAGCAATTCTAGATTGGAGCGTAAGGATGAAGCGAAGTGTATGGGCGCTTGCGGGGATGGTGATGATTTTTTCAGCTTCCAGTACCGTAGCGCGTGAGATTCGCATCCCGGATGATTACCCGACGATTCAGGAGGGGCTGGATCGAGCCGAACCGGGTGACGTCGTCCAGGTGGCGGCGGGTGAGTATGCCGAGAACGTTGTAATCACCACCAGCGAGATCGCTCTCCAGGGCGGATTCAATCCGGAGACCTGGGAGCGGTCGCCAGCGGAGTTCCCGTCCTACATTGATGGGAACGGCGATTGGAATGCCGTGCTTGTGGAAGGGGCTCACAGTGTGGAAGTGAGCGGATTCGATATCTCCCATGCCAAGCAATTGCTCAAATGTGCTGGCAGCCATGAGATTCGTTTTCTCGAAAACGTTCTGCATGACAGCGTGCGCCAGTATAATGGCTACACGCATGCCCTGGTAGTGGCTGACGAATCGAGCAACGTTGTGATGAGCAGAAATCAAGTCTACGACATTGTCTCTGCCTATAACAGCGAAGGGGTGTGGATCACCAACTCCGACGATGTGTTTGTAATGAACAACACGCTGCACAATGTTGGACGGGACGGCGTGTTTGCCAGGTATTGCTCCGGCATATCTGTTCGCAACAACATATTCTCTGATATTGGAGAATCCGGAATCCAAATGGTTGCGAGTTCGGACGCCAGTGGCGCCTACAACTGCTTTTATGGAGTCAGGTTGCGTTACGAAGGGATCGCTCCCGGACCAGGCGACATTGCAGCCAACCCGAGTTTTGTGAACGCAGGGGAGAAGGATTTTCACCTCCGGGAGGATTCTCCCTGTATTGATGCCGGAGATCCGGACATGAAGGATCCTGACTCCACCCGGCTGGATATGGGCGCGCTCTATTTTGATCAGGGGATGCCGGCGGTCCAGGTGGAGTTTGTGCCTGAAAGCGATGTTGCCTATGTTGGCGAAAGCTTCGGGGTTGACGCGCTGATTGTGAACGGCTCCGATGAGCCACTGGCCGCGGATTCCTGGGTTGATCTCTATTTGCCGACAGGGGAACTCTACGCGAGCCGGCCATTCCATGATCCGTGGCGGATCATGCTCGAACCAGGCTTTGCATTCGAGGAGCATTTCGACTTTGACGTTCCAGGCGACACTCCGCTGGGCGGCTATTATTCTGCGGTGCTGCGCGTGGGGACATTTCCGGATGATGTGATCGCGGAATCCGGATTCGAGTTTGTCGTGAGCCTCAACGGGCGGCCAGAGTTCTAGGAGCCCGCCGCGGATTGTCTTTTCGTCGTCCCGCACTCGTCTCTGTTTCGGTCTTTGCGTTGCCAAATCCTTAGATAGGCAGCCAGCCTTCCCGCGGACTCAGTACCCTGATCTCGAAACAGGCCCGAATACGGGGCTCGAAATCCAGTGCGCGACGGGCTCGCAGCGCCGATCCGAACGTGGATCGCCCGCAGGGAGAACGCTGATGCGCCAAGTTGCATCGCTTCTCCCTGCGTCTTGTTTGTTGCACTGAACCCACGAAAAGAGAGATTTGGTGATACTCAAATACCTTTATGGGTTGGATTCCTTGGAGCGCCACCGCGGTGTTGCACAACTCATCCGCGAGGTCGATCCTCCAATCGTGGATCTGCTGGATGTCGGCGGTGAGGCATCGATCCGGTGCAATCATTTGGGACGCTTCCTGCGTGGACCATCGATCGTTACGGCCAATGTCGGGCGGCAATCCGACGTGACCTATGAGGGAACGAAACTGCCGTTTCCCGATGATGCTTTTGATGGTGTCGTCTCTTTGGACACCGCGGAACATGTACCCCGAGAGGCGCGTGCTTCCTGGATTGGCGAGTTTTTTCGCGTGGCGCGAAGGCAGGTTGTGATCTGCGCGCCCTTGGCGACTGACTACCAGGTGCGGGCAGAGCGGGAGTTGAATGATCTGCACATCGATCTTTTCGGCTGTGCCCACCACTACTTGGCTGAGCACATTGCCTGCACATTGCCCACTGTCGATGAACTGTTGAGTTGGGCGGACGGGCGCCCCTGCAAGCTGGTTTTTGATGGCGATGCCCGAGTGTTTGCCCGCCACTTGGCCACCCTCTTCCGGTTGGTCCGTTACGGTGGAGTGTTTGGACGACCGGCCAAGATCTTGCATCAGTTCTATACCCTGAGTTCTCTGCGTCCACTTGATCTGCGTTCTGAACCCGGGCCCTGGACGCGGCGGGCCTATCTGTCCGTCGATGTGAGCGGGGACCGGACGCGGTAGCCTCTTAGGTTCACTGACGATGAATGACATGTCATGCGTTGTAACTCCCTCCCTCAACGATAGCTTGCGCCGAGGACCTTTCTTCTGCGGTGAGGGGGAGTTCTGGTATCAGCTGCAACAACTCTTGCTTAGGCATGATCTTCAGAAGCTCATCGAACCGTTCCGACCTCACGAGCACGGCGAAGGCTGAAAGTCGATCTGCCGACCGTGGATCATCCGGTTCATCCCACCACTCATTGATATCTTCTTCGATCTCTTTCAGTTGTTGTTGCGCCACGCTTTCTTTGAATTGGAGCTCCAGGCTTTCCAGCCATCGCTTCATGGCTGTGGAGAGGTTGCCTTGTGCCAGCACCTCTTGCAATTCTGCTCGGCATTCCTCAAGGTGGATGGAATGTGGGCCAGTCACGACGCCGGGCCATTCAACCTTGAACGCGAGTCGATGTTCGAATTCTTCATTGTGGGGACACACATCGAACAGCCGACTGACGAGTTCCCAAAAACCCGGTCGGCCCCGCCTGAGGGCCTCTGTCACGACAAGGAGGTTCTCTTTGGATTTGCTTGCATACGCCACCAGTATGTCCGCGTCCCGTTCCTGATCGATGGCTCGATCCAAACTGTGCTCTGCATGATAGGCTGCAGGTCCAGTTCCGCTGGCGAGCGTCAGAAGCGTTTCGACAGATCGCGTGCGGTCTGTGTTGCACAGGGCATTCCAGAAGCTGTGAAGAGAATTGTGATCGACGGGATTCCACGCGTGCCGCTCATAGGGCTGCGTGAGGAGTGTGGAAAGCAATGTGAATGCCCGATCGACATCGCTCTCGACAAGTGCGGCGGCGATTGCATCACAATCGTGGCCCACATTTGATTTCACCGGAGCCGCCGCTTCGAGGCACTGCCAGGCAAGTTCAGCGATCTCACCCTCCAGGGTTTTTTTCTCATGGAACCACATCCCAAGGAGTTCCAGCGCTGGCATGGCACCTTCCATGTCCGCACCAGCGATTCTTCGAAGAAGGCGAAGGAAGTCTTCGTTGTCGAGTTTGTATGTCCAGCTGCCACACAAGAGCACGGAGGACGCAAGGTCTTTCGATACGCTCTTAAGGTCGAGCATCTGGATTACACGATCTACACCTTGTGCATCGCCACCCATTGAGCCCGTTGCCTGAAGGATAGCGCTGGGAAGGCCTTCACCGCGCCTAACGAGCTCGTCCAGCCAGGTGTGGGCCGTCTCTCGATCCTCCTGCGCCACGCCGCCACAGTACGCAGAAAACGCAGGAATCCCTTCCTCTCGTCTGGAATGCACAGCGATGTCTTCACGGAACATGTGGTCCCGATCATGCCGGCCAAGCCAATAACAAAACACCCGGGCCTTTGGGGCCTGCGCGGAACACACCCAGGAAAGAAGAGCGTCCGTCAGTTCCTTTGGATTCTCCGCAGCATGCTTGGCCAGAGCCCGCAGTTCCTTTTCGCTTCGGTACATTCTCCGGCCATTCTCATCCGCCTCGTACTCACTATCCTCAATCGTGTATTCGCCGCCCCACCGTCTGAGAGAGAGTTCAAATGAGCCAGTATCGATTCGTGCGATGAGCGCATCGTATTGGTCCACGGCACGCGCGTCCTCATCTCGGACGTCTTTTAGCCGCTCGTGCTGATGCCTCGCGTCACGGAGAGCCACGAGCAATCGCGCTACCGAAATCGGCCAGGTTCCTTCGAGTGTCTTGTTAACAAGGTCTGCAAAGCGCTCAAGGGCGCGCTCTGGCGGTCGGCTCTGACGCGCGAGGTCTCTCAGCGCATCAGAAACCTCCTTGTGAGCCTCTGCCGCCACGGCGGTTTCGGTGCTCCCGCACGCGACCATCAGGAAATCGGCCATCTGCCCCAAGTATTCCCAAACCTCCCCATTGGTGGGTTCCGGAGGGCCATCGAATGGCTGGGGTCCGCGCGGGTGGCGGAGAGGGAACGTTCCGTAGGGTGACAGGGTACGACGGGCCGCGCGAATACATAGAAGCCGCATTTCAAGCGTTGATGCGTTTGACCAGATCTCCTGAAGAACCTCGTATCGTTCCACGAGTGGGAGCGGTGATTGGG
>JALXCG010000265.1 GCA_026991065.1 Gemmatimonadota bacterium
GCGCATTGGCTTTCGAGTCCCGTGTTCGGACCTGTTTCGAGATCAAGGCGCTGAGTCCGCAGGAAGGCTGGTTGCCTTTCAAGGACTTAGCAACGCAGAGATCGGAGCAGGGACGGATGCGGGGCGACGTGAAGACAATGTGCGACAGGCTCCTAGCCTGTCGCCGATCCCGGGGACTTCGGCGTGGAGGCGAAGATGCTGCCGCCAATGAACTCGCGCAGCAGCGAATTCGGCGGCACGTCGCTCGCGCCCGCGCTCAGCACCAGTTGGAGGAAGCTCTGCAGGCGCCGGGCCTCGGCGTATTCCTCATGCTGCGGCTTGACTTCGGCCAGGAGCGGCTCAACGAAGATGCGCAACACCGCCAACTCGTAATCGAGCGAGCTGTTGAACGCGATGTCGATTTTCTGCTGATAGGGGAAAACCCAGCGCTTCTCCCCCCGGCGCACATTGGGCCACATCCGGAGCGTGCGCAGCGCATCGTTGCCGCGAAAAACGTTGTCGCGCACGAGGCGGCGAATCAAGCGCAGGTCGGTGGTGGAGACCCGGTTGTTGCGATCCACCTGCAACTGCGTGAGGGCGCTGACATAGATCCGATATTTGTGGCAGGCGGGAATGGTGGAGGTGAGTTCCGGATTGAGACCGTGAATCCCTTCGAGGATCACCACCTGATCCTCTTCAAGGCGCAGACGCTGACCGGAGGGTCGCTGAACCCCGGCCCGGAAATCGAAGTACGGCAGTTCCACCTCTTCGCCGGCGTCGAGCGCTTGCAGATGTTGGTGCAGAAGATCCAGATCGATCGCCTGCAGATGTTCGAAATCGTAGTTGCCGTCGGCGTCCCTCGGAGTGTCTTCGCGATTGCGGAAGTAATTGTCGCACTCGATGTTGACCGGGCGCAAGCCATTCACCCGCAGGTGCACCGCCAGGCGTCTGGAGAAGGTGGTCTTGCCGGCGGAGGAGGGGCCGGCGATCAGCACCCATTTGACCTTCTCCCGGCGCGCGCAGATGGCATCCGCGATCTTTCCCAGCTTCTTCTCCTGGAGGGCTTCGGAGATCTGAATCAGGCTGCGCAAGCGGTGCTCGGCAACCGTCGCGTTGAGATCGCCCACCGTGCGAATGCCGATGATTTTGCCCCAGCGCTTGCGCTCCTGGAAAATGCGAAAGAGTTCCGGCTGATCCTCGAAGGGCGGCAGTTCGATGCGACCGTCGCGCATCACCGGGAACTGCAGCACCAGGCCGTTTTCATGGGGCAAGAGGCGAAAAGTGTCGAGCGCGCCGGTGGAAGCGGCGAGCACGCTGTGGCCGAGGTCGGAGAAATCGCCGCAGACATACATCACGATGCGCGGCGGATTGCGGAAGCGCAGCAGATTCAGCTTGTCCGCCTGCTCCTCCTGCTCAAGGATCCGACAAGCGTCCTCGAACGAGATCTGCCGCCGCTGGATCGGCAGATCCTGGGCGACCAACTCCCGCATGTGGGCTTCGATCGCCTCCACCTCGATGGCGGTGGCGCCGCCGTGTGAGTTGCGCCGAAAGCGGCAGAAGTAGCCGCTACCGAGCGAGTGCTCCACCGAAAAATCGCTGGCGGGGTAGAGGTCGTGGATCGCGCGCGCCAGGAGAAAGGTGAGCGAATGGCGATAGACGCGGGCACCGTGGCGGTCGGCGAAGGTGAGAAAGCGGACCTGGCTGTTGACGGTCAGGGGGAAGGAGAGCGAACAGAGGTCGTTGTTGACCAGCGCCGCGAGGTAGGAGAGACCATCCTCCGCGCGACTGCCGGGCAAAAGATCCCGCAGGGCGATGCCGGGACTGCGGTCGACCTCGGAGCCGTCGGGGAGGGTGACTCTGATGCGGTTCTGAAGAGTGGGGTTGTTCATCTTTTGGGGAATCGATTCTGTTTGGAGTGCGCGCGCCGCCCGGTCGAATTCTGATATCATAGGTTTTTGCACTGTACATTACTTCGGAGAGT
>JALXCG010000266.1 GCA_026991065.1 Gemmatimonadota bacterium
GCCGGTGACCAGTGCGGCGCCGAGCAGCGCCAGGATCGGGTGCTGGCCGTGGCGGTCGATGCCCCACCGGTGCAGCGCGTGGAAGGCGCAGATCAGGGCGGGGTTGCGGCGCGTGGGCATGGGGAAAGGTCGCTCTCCGCGGCGGCGGCGTGTGATACCGTTTTCTTTTCACCCGCAAGCGCCGGGGAGATCCCGGTCCGATCCCGCTGTTTCCAGTTGCGCAAAGGAACGCCCATGGCCACCGATCCCACCGCTTCGCCCGCCGACCTCTACTCGCCCCATCCCGAGATCGCCGCCCAGGCCCATGTCGGGTCGCTGGAGGAGTATCAGCGGCTCTATCGCCTCTCCATGGATGATCCGGAGACTTTCTGGGCGCGCCAGGCGGAGACCCTGACCTGGTTTTCGCCCTGGCAGATGGTGTTTGACCACGACTACGAGAACGTCGACTTCGGCTGGTATCTGGGCGGGCGGCTCAACGCCTGTTTCAACTGCGTGGACCGGCACCTGAAGGAGCGCGGTGATCAGGACGCCATCATCTGGGCCAAGGATGAGCCGGGGGAGTATGAGCACATCACCTATCGGCGCCTCAAGCACGAGGTGTGCCGGGTGGCCAATGTGCTGCGTCAACACGGCGTGCGCAAGGGGGACCGGGTCTGCATCTATCTGCCGATGATCCCGGAGCTGGCCTACACCATGCTCGCCTGTGCCCGCATCGGCGCGGTTCACTCGATCGTTTTCGGCGGCTTCAGCTCCGAAGCGATTCGCGACCGCATTCTGGATGCCGGCTGCAAACTGGTGATCACCGCCAACGAGGGGCTGCGCGGCGGCAAGCGGTTGCCGCTCAAGGCGACGGTCGACAAGGCGGTGGACGGGCTCGACCTGGTGCGGACCGTGCTGGTGGCGCGGCGCACCGATGCCGATGTGCCGATGCGCCCCGGCCGCGATTACTGGCTCGATGAGGAGTGCCGCAAGCAGCGCTCCACGGCCACCTACGAAGAGATGGGCGCGGAGGAGCCGCTCTTTGTGCTTTATACCTCCGGCTCCACCGGCAAGCCCAAGGGAGTGCTCCACACCACCGGCGGTTACATGGTCTACACCGCCATGACCCACCGCCTGGTCTTCGACTACCACCCCGGCGACGTCTACTTCTGCGCCGCCGACATCGGCTGGATCACCGGCCACTCCTACATCATCTACGGCCCCCTGGCGAACGGCGCCACCACCGTGCTCTTCGAGTCGGTGCCGGTCTATCCCGATGCCGGACGCTACTGGCGGATTGTCGATGATCTCGGCGTCAACATCTTCTATACCGCTCCCACCGCCATCCGCACCATCGCCCGCGCCGGCGACGAATATGTGCGCCGCTACTCGCGCCGCTCGCTGCGGATTCTGGGCACGGTCGGCGAACCGATCAATCCCGACTCCTGGCGCTGGTATTACGACGTGGTCGGAGAAGGGCGCTGCGCCATTGTTGATACCTGGTGGCAGACCGAGACCGGCGGCATCATGATCACTCCGCTGCCCGGCGTGACGCCGCTCAAACCCGGCTCCGCCACGCTGCCCTTCTTCGGCATTCAGCCGCTGCTGGTCGATGACGACGGCAATCTGCTCGAAGGCAACGACGTGCGCGGCAATCTCTGCATCGGCCGCACCTGGCCGGGGCAGGCGCGCACCGTTTACGGCGATCATGAGCGGTTTCAGCAGACCTATTTCTCGCAGTTCCCCGGGCTCTACTTCACCGGCGACGGCTGTTACCGCGACGCCGACGGTTACTACTGGATCACCGGCCGGGTGGACGACGTGATCAATGTCTCCGGGCATCGTTTGGGCACAGCCGAAGTGGAGTCGGCCCTGGTTGCCCACGAGGCGGTCGCCGAGGCCGCGGTGGTCGGTTATCCGCACGAGATCAAGGGGCAGGGGATTTTCGCCTACGTGATCCTCAATGCCGCGG
>JALXCG010000267.1 GCA_026991065.1 Gemmatimonadota bacterium
GGAGGCGAGACAGGAGAACCGGAACTGCTGCAGCGATTCCGATGTGGAGTTAATCAACTTCATATACCAAAGGAGATCGGTGATCGGGCGGGCGATCGGGGTTGGGACCGGTACCGGAAAGCCGCCGGAGAGCTTGACTACATTGCGCAGGGGGATGGCACCATCACCGACGACATTGTAGACACCGGTCGCGTCGCGCCGATCGCAGGCGCGCAGCGTAGCGGAAACGACGTCATCCACATGCACGAACTGGAAGAGCGGGTCGTAGCCCATGACGACAGGGACGACGGGGTTGGAGAGATAGTCGGAGAGGTAGTTTTGCACCTTCGAGCCGGTCATGGAGCAGGGGCGCAGGATGACCAACTGACAATCCGGGTTCTTGCGCGCGTACTGGCGCATGAGCCGCTCCACCTCGACCTTGTCGACCGCATACTGGATGTTGCGATTGGGGCGCACCGGGTGCTCCTCGGTCATATAGAACGGATTGTTGCGGTGAAACCCGTAAACCGTGGTGCTGGAGAGGAGGATGATCCGGCGGACTTTCGCCATGTGCGCGGCACGCAACAAGTTGAGTGCCCCAACCAGGTTGATCTCATGCATCTCGCGGCGATTGTGGATCGGCTTAACACTGAATGCGAGGTGGATGATCGTATCCACTCCGAGAGAGGAGAAGAGGCGTGGGACCAACGAATTACGGATGTCGAGCCGGAAATGCTCGACGTTTTCGTGGGGAATCGGCTGTGGGTCGCGCACATCGATCCCGATAATGCGCTCTACTCCCGGTCGTTCCCGCAAGCGGGAAACCAGTTTCTCGCCAAAATAGCCGGCGCTGCCGGTGATGGCCACGATCGACATGCATTCTCCTTATGGGTGACGCGGTGCCGCGAGCAGGCGCCCTGTGCCGCCGGCGGTGAACCAGTCAGCCTCGGCAACTGCCGCAAGCTAAATTGTAGCGCGTCGCTCCTCCAGCCACAAAGCGATGCTCAGAAGAATGGCGCCGCAGCTGATGCAGATGTCCGCCACATTGAAAATAGGCCACTGCATGAAGCCGAGGTCGTAGGGGCCCAGAAAGTCCACGACGCCGAGATCCCAGCGAATTCTATCGATCAAGTTTCCCAGGGCGCCGGCGGCGATAAGGGGCAGCACAATGGCTCGCAGGCGTGCGCTGGCCGGAGTGCGGTGATAGTAGATCAGCAACCCGAGCATGGCGATGATCGAAAAGAGAATGAAGGCGAGCCGGGAGTGATCGCCGAAGTGCAAACTGAAGGCTGCTCCGCGGTTGAAACTGAGTGTGAGTGGCAGGAGCGGGCCGATCGGTTCAAGGGTCCGGCCCGGCTCAAGGGCGTGCAGCGCCCAGGATTTGGTGGCGAGGTCAGCGCCGAGGGCGGGGAGAAAAAGAGCTAGAAAGCGGAGCCAATGATGGCGCATGGGGGAATTCTGGGAAGGAGTGGATGTGGCTAACGGGTTTGAACGAAAGTGTTTGCGGGACCCTGGGGAGCGTGGGCAAGGCGTGGGCGTCAGAGGGGTCGCAAAAACTGGCCTTTTGCTGAAATTCGGAGTAATGTATCGGCTTTTGAGGCGCAACGTCAAAGAGGGCGTTGTCGCTGCGCGATCGGATCGGCCGGATCCGACACTCACGTCTCACTCTATCACGGGGCGCACATGATGAAATTTGCTACTGCTAGTTTGCGTTTGGCTCCCATGGCCTTCCTCGCGGTTCCTCTCTTGGCGAGCAATGCCTTTGCTATCAAGGGCGACGATGGCTCGGAGACCACCTTCAAAATCAACTATCGCTACGAGTATGTCGACGTTGACGGGATGGACGATCCCGCCAGCACGCTGAACGCCGACATTACCATTGGCTACAAGACCAAGGCCTACGAAGGGCTCTACGCCTATTTCGAGACCGAGACCGTGGCCAACACTTTCCTCGACGACTACAACAGCACCGCCAACGGTAAGGTTCAGTACCCGGTGGTCGCGGATCCCGAAGGTTCCGAGATTAACCAGATGTACTTCGGCTATGCCGGCGATGCCGTGCCGGATACCAAATTCATCGTGGGTCGTCAGCGCGTCATTCTGGGCAACGCCCGCCACGTCGGTAACGTCGGCTGGCGTTTGAATGAAATGACTTACGACGCCGCAGTCGCGGTCAACAACTCGGTCGAGAACTTGACCCTGATCGGTGCCTACACCTGGAATGCCAACAGCGTCGTTGGCACCAACATCCTGCTGGACACCGGTGTTATTTTCGACGCCACGTACAATGTGCAGGACTGGGGCAAGTTCGAAGCGCTCAGCCAGCTCTATGACTTCACCGATCTGGCCCTCGATTCCGCGACCTATGGTGCGCGCTTCTACGGTGGCCACAAGCTGAGCGATTCGTTCAAGGCACTCTATGACCTCGAATATGCCCTGCAGACCGATTTTGGCGATCGCGATTCCTTCTCCGCCAACTACTTCCATGTCGTGCTGGGTGGCGCTTTCAGCGATTACTACATCAAGGGCGCGATGGAGTATCTCGGCAGCGACGACGGCAACGCCGCGTTCGCCTTCCCCACGGGTACCAACCACGCCTTCAACGGGTGGGCGGATCAGTTCCTCGGCACTCCCGCCGCGGGCCTGATGGACATCTACGGTGTTGCCGGCGCGAAATTCTCGCAGGTCGAAGGCCTGGCGGCGAAGGTGATCTTCCACGACTTCTCGTCGATCGAAGATGTCGGCACCAGCACTTTGCACTACGGCACCGAGTTTGATGGCGTGGTCACTTACAAGTATGACAAGCACCACAACTTTGGTGCGAAGTTTGCTCTCTACAGTGACGATGAACTCGGTAATCCCGACGTGACCAAGGCTTGGTTCTGGTCCTCTTATAACTTCTAGTCCGGAAACCGCCTGCGTTCGTTTGTGAGCGTCGGCGATGGTCTGCGCAACGCCGCGTCTGGCGCTGCTCCTCTTGGGAGCTGCGAGGCGCGGCGTTTTTCTTTGAAGCATTGCGGAAGCACGAATCGTATGATTGAAAGATTGCTGCAGCCATCTTCCCAACTTGCATGCCGGTCTTCTTCCAGGAGTGTTCCTATGTCGTTGTCGTTCTTACGCCGAGCAGTGTTTCCACTCTTGGCTTTGCTTGTTCTTGCCGCAGCTCCCGGAAACGCTCGTGCTGAAGAGAGCGGGGCGGTGATTCTGGACCGAATGGCTGAGGCAGTGGTGAAGAAGCTGGATCTTGGGAGCAAAGCCGCCCCGCGGCCGTTGGCCGGGAGTTTGAGTGCGACTTTCACCGCTCCGGGCTTTGGGGGCGTGCCGATCGATTTCTCCGCCAAGTACAAGAGCCGTCCCCCGCAGGATTTTCAGGCGGACATCACCTCCTCGGTCGGCGACTATCTGCTCCGGGTCAATTCCAAGACGGTCACGATAGTAGCCAGTGGCGACAAGCGCTTCTACACCACGGACCGGGAGGATCGCGCGCGTTCCAAACCAAAAGATACCGAGAGCGAGATCCAGGATATTGAGACCGGCCTTAAGGAATGGCTGCGGGAATACCGGGTTACGGCGGTAAAAGAGGTGGCGAATGCTCCCGGGGGAAAAGCCTGGCAGGTCGATCTACAACCCCTCTCGAAATCCGGTTCAGACGCGGTGGAGCGGATGGAGTTCTATGTTCTGCAGAAGAGCTATCTGCCGTGGAAGGTGAACGGATATTCCAGCGCGGGCAAGTCACTAACCGCTCAGTTCGAGTATCAGGGAGGCGAGCCCGTTGTGCTCAATGCCGATTTTCATGACTCCGAGTCCGCTGCCAAGGCCCGCTTTGATCTCGCCTATGACAAGGCGGGGATTCTGCGCGCCCTGGATGGGCGTGTGGATGGCGGCGATGAAGGTGTCCTGGAACTCAAAGCCGAGTTGCGGCGTAAAGTGCAGGTCAGTGACGCCGATTTCTCCTATAAGCCAGCGGCAGGCATGCGCCCTGCGAGCCAGGAAGAGCTGACCATGCTCTTCATGACACGTGTAATGGGACTAGCCATTGGCGCGGCGATGAAATCCAAGTAGTTCGATTTTGCTAATTCGGGCGCGTGACAACGAGTTCAATTGGCATTAGATTTCTCCATACGAAAAGCTTTGTCTTGGCTGGCGCGATCAGTTGCCGCTTTTCGCGCCTTCACCCGGAGTGCTTCGCCCTTGATCTTTTCTGCCTTCCTGCCGTTGCTCTTGGAGACGCGCGTTATCTGTTTCCATTGAGCGGGGTTGGGAGTAGGGCGCACTTCGCGTGCCCCTCGGCAGATCGAGAGCATGGGGTTGGCTCTCCACCAACTGCTGAGGTCGCCCATGGTCACAGTGCCGGAAATTGCGCAAGCCCTTGAAATGAGTGACGACTACGTCCACCATCTGCTTGATACCTATGCGCAATGGGTTCCCTACGGAGGGGGCGGGGACACGCCCCGAAGATATCCCGCTTGGGTGGCTGCCGCCGTTGCCGATATTCAGCGGTTGGCGGATGAGGGGTACCCCCGGGACGAGGTGATTCAACGAGTTGGCGAGCGCTATGGACGCGCCAACTTGGATCGATCACCTGAGCCAAGGCACATCGACCGTGTGATGTGGTGACTCGGGCCCTCGTCAACGAACAATGACCTGCACGGCCGGGTCGGTTCGCAGGTAGCGCTTGGCCGCGCGATTGACAGCTGCGGCCGAGATCGTCTCCAGAGAATGCATCTCTGCCTGGCTCTGTTCATAGGAGCCGTGGAGCGCTTCTGATGTGCCGAGGCGAAATGCCTGCCCCATGCTTGACAGGAGGCGCATGCGCATGCGCCCCAGCAGCGCCCGTCGCGCAGTCTCGACCTCCTCTTCGGTCGCACCCTCTGAACTCGTTGCTTCGATAATGGAGCTGACGCCCTTGGCAAATTCGTCGAGGTTGTGTGGCCGGGTTCCGCCGCTGGCGGAGATCCAGGCACGCTCTCCCAGGATCTGCACCGAGGCGCCGAGAGAGTAGGCAAGGCCGCGTTTTTCTCGCAGGTCGTCTGCCAGGCGGGTGGAGAGCACGCTGACCGCGAGACGCAAAGCTGCAGTGTCCTCGGGGTCGATCTCGGTCACATAGCCGAAACGGAAATAGGCCTGCTCCTTGCCGAGATCCCTTTCGATGCGCTGGGGTTCCCGCGTCACGGGAAGACCTGGCCAAGTGCGCTGCGCCGGCGGGGTGTTGCTGGTTGGGAGGGAACGGGAGAGCGCCGCGGCGACCGAATCAGCCGGCCAGCTGGAAACCACCGAGATCACCACATTGGACGGAGAGAATGCCTCCGACCAGATCTTCTCCAGGGCCTCTGCCGTCAATTCCGCATTGGACTCCGGATTGGCTGGCAGTGCGGTCCCGCGGGTGAGTGGGTGATCCTCTCCGATCACCGCGGCATTGAAGAGCTTCGCGGAGAGGGCCCGGGCGGAAACGGCTTGCCGCGCTGAGGTTGCCGCCGCCTGTTGCTGAACGCGGGCGAGAGCTGGCTCGGTGGGGCGGTACGCACTCAGGCGACGGTCGAGCAGGTTGAGCGCCGTCAATCCGTAGCGGGGGAGGCACTCAAGACGCAAATAGGAGTAGCGGGGAGAGTTATAGTAGTCATCGTAAGGGATCATTGGGGAGTCGAACGCCTTGAGACTGCCCCCCAAGCCACGCAGCGCCTGTTTGAACTGCTGCCCAGCGGAGTCGGCTCCATCTCCGGCAATCAGGCGATGGATCAGGTCGATCCAGCCCTGGTGCCGGGCGCCTTCGATCAAGGCTCGATCGCGCATCAGGTAGTGAGCCGCAAAGAGCTTGGCGTAGGGGTTGGTGCGCACAATCAGCGTGGCCCCGTTGGAGAGTACGCGGCGCTGAGTCTGAATCTCCGCCACGGTGGACTCCTCGCCACCGGTTCCGGACTCCTGTGCGGCCAGGAAGACCGTGGTCAGCATGGGGCCCGAGATCAATTCACGCGCTGCGCGCGCGACCGCTGTTGGCTGGAGCCGCGCCAACTTCGCGACCTCTGTCTGCACCTGGTCGGGGTCGCTGAGGGCGAACTGCTCGGCGCGCATCATGCCGTAGTAGTGAGGCTTTTCCAGGAGCCCGGCAGCTTCCGCCTCCGCTTCTCTGGCGACTGCCTGGAGCGCTTCTGAAGAGAGGGAGTGGCTCAAATCCGTGGCCCATGCATGGAGGGCGAGAGTCAGCGCCTCAACCACGGGTGCGGCGTCGGTTGCCGGTGGAAGTTCCGCCTCAATGATCAAGCGTCCCGCCGGTGGCCAGGGGAGAAGATGCGCGTCAACCGAGAGCGCCGCCGCGGCCGGGCTGTCCACCAAGCGGGAATCGAGTTCCTGGTTGAGAAGAGTGACCGCGGCCTCGGAAGGAGTAAGCAGCGGATCACCATAGGCTGGTGCGTTGAACGCCAGGTGAATAGAGGTGCTGGTTCCCTTGCCTTGGCGGACGTAAGATCGGGATTCGGTAAGAGGAAGGGAGAAATCACCTGAATGTGGTGGCAGAGGTTGTGGAGGCGCGGGCGCCCAGTAGCGCTCCAGGATCGCGGCCAGCGAGTCGGGGTCAAAACCACCGACCACGCTCATAACCATGTTGTTGGGGACGTAGTAACTCTTGTAATGGCGCCAGATCGTCTCGCGCGGGAGGGTGGCGATGGTGCTGGGGGTGCCCAAGACCGGCAGTGCCACGGAGCTTCCAGGGAAACATTTTTCGTTGAAGAACGCCTCGCCCGCGGCGGCTGGGTCATCACGCCCCTGGCCGATCTCCTCAATGACAATGCCGCGCTCCTTCTCCAACTTCTTGGGTGGAAGCTGGGAGTGCAGCAACAT
>JALXCG010000268.1 GCA_026991065.1 Gemmatimonadota bacterium
CTTCTTGGACCATGCACCAGGAGCGCCGCCCTCCGGCGGCGCTCCGCCGGCCGCACCCCGCCCCCCGGCTCGCCGTCACCCGGGCTGCCCCGGGGCTTCCAGCAAGGCGCGGGCGCGGGTAACGGTGAATGCGGTAGCGCATCGATCTTTCCTTGGATTCGGGGCAAACCCGTCGGGTTCGGTGGCGGTAGCGCAGACTGCGCCGGACAGGGCAGCGGGACCCGGCCGCAGCGCTCCATTCCTTGCACCGGGGGCGGGTTTTGAGCCTACGCCTCGGGGCGCCGGCCGGCGCGCTTTTTCGGCCAGGAGGGTGAGCCCGATGCCGCGTCTTGCTCCGGCGGGGGAGCGGAGACCGGACAACGCCGCATCGGCGGTGCACTAATCAGACAACAACAGTAATCATTGAACAGGGCGGGATCGTGGTGACCGATCTGTCAACCGAGCACGGATAATCCAGCGAACTCACATGTGGACAGCAGGTTACGGGATTCCCCAAGAGCGATTATTCTCTCTGGAATAGTAAGCGGGCGATTGCTACTATTGCGGACCACCTTGTCTCCTTTTTCCCTCAATCGCTACGCCTGAACACTATTCTGCCGTGGGGACGCAAGGTGCGACTCGAAACACACTGGAGGTCTAGGTGAACGCACAGCTCAGTAAGGTATTGACCACTTCGCTCGCTGCTCTTCTGGGGGTGGCGACCGCCAGCCAGGCCGGGGCCCAGACTGCCCTGCAGAAGGTGATGCAGGAACGAGGTTTGACCGAGAAGGACATCCTCGCCGCGGCCAAGACCTACACGCCGACCGGCGGCCGGGATGAATACATCTGCTTCAGCTCCGGCGGGCAGAGCGGGCAGGTGATCGTCTACGGCATCCCATCGATGCGGATTCTGAAGTATATCGCCGTCTTCACGCCGGAACCGTGGCAGGGCTATGGGTTTGACGATGAGTCCAAGGCGGTTCTGGCGCAGGGCCGAATCCGGGGCAAGGATATCCGCTACGGCGATTCCCACCACCCGGCGCTCTCGGAGACCGACGGCGACTACGACGGCCGCTATCTGTTCATTAATGACAAGGCGAATCCGCGCGTCGCGGTGATCGACCTGCACGATTTCGAGACCAAGCAGATCGTTCCCAACCCCTTCTTCAAATCGGACCACGGCGGTTGCTTCGTCACTCCGAACACCGAGTATGTGATGGAAGCCAGCCAATACGCGGCTCCCTACACCTCCGATTTTGTGCCGATCGAAGAGTTCAGCGATAAGTATCGCGGTGGACTCACCTACTGGAAGTTCAACCGGGAAGAGGGGCGGATCGATCCCGAGCAGTCGTTCACTTTCGAGCTGCCTCCCTACAGCCAGGATCTGAGCGACGCCGGCAAGGGCCCGAGTTTCGGTTGGGGCTTCACCAACTCTTTCTGCTCCGAGCGCTATGTCGGCGGAATCGAGAGCGGACGGCCGCCGTTTGAAGCCGGCTGCTCCTCCAAAGACACCGACTTCCTCCACATCACCAACTGGCTCAAGGCGGAGGAGTTGGTCAAATCGGGTAAGGTCAAGAAAGTCAACGGCCAATACTTGATCACCCTGAAGCAGGCGCTGGACAATGGCCTGCTCTACCTGGTGCCGGAACCGAAGAGCCCCCATGGCGTGGATGTGACTCCCGACGGCAAGAACATCATCGTCGCCGGCAAGCTCGACAGTCATACCTGGGTCTACAATTTCAGCAAGATCATGAAGGCGATCGAGCAGCAGAACTTCGAAGGGACCGACGACTACGGGATCCCGATCATCGCCCTGGAGACGGCGCTCGACCGCTCGGTGAATGTCGGCCTCGGTCCGCTGCACAATCAGTTCGATTCGGTCGACGGCGTGGTCTACACCTCGATCTATGTGGATTCCCAGATCACCAAGTGGAACTACAAGACCGGCAAGGTGCTGGACACGATTC
>JALXCG010000269.1 GCA_026991065.1 Gemmatimonadota bacterium
ACTTCATGGTCGCCACTTGCACCTGCACCGCCCGGTGCTCATTCTCCAGCGCCTCTTCGTAGCTGAAAGAGGAACCGCCGGTGCGATCCGCGGAGTACTCCTCGGGTGTCTGGCGCAGAATCCGCCCTAAACCAAGTGTCGCCGGATAGAGTGTGCGCAGGGCCCGCCCATAGTCGCGATAATTCGCGGCAACAATCACATAGGGGCGATCGTTGGCCAGGAGCGGCGCGTAGATGGCGCTGGCGTAGAGAAGCGCCAGAATCGCCAGAGCAATCTTGAAGAGACGATTGCGCCCCAACTGCTCAAGAACCAGATCCCAGTAATCCTTGGAGTAGGCCTGCGAAGGCGTATCCGATGGTTGCACGCTTTGCATCGAGGCCTCTCTCAGGAATAACTGATTCGTGGATCGACCAGAGCGTAGGCAATGTCGGAGAGCAGAATCCCCAGAAGCGTCATCGCTCCGGACAGAGTCATGGTCGCCATGATCACGTTGTAGTCCCGCTCCAGGAGCCCCTTGTACATGTATTGCCCCATTCCCGGGAGATTGAATACGGTCTCAACGATCAGCGACCCACCGATCATGATCGGCAGAATCGACGCAAAGATCGTGATCACCGGGATCACCGAGTTGCGCAGGGCATGCTTCAAGACCACGCTTTTTTCGCTCAGTCCCTTGGCCCGGGCAGTGCGAATGTAGTCCTGATGGATCACCTCGATCATGCCGGAACGCATCTGTCGTGACAGATAGGCCAGACCGCCGTAGGTCATCACCGCGACCGGCAAGATGCCATGTTTCACCAGGTCCCAGGCGCGCACGCCCCACGCGGCGTCCTCCAGCCCCCGGCTGTGCAGCCCGATGACCGGCAGCAGATCCAGCAAGGTCTTGCCGAAAATCAGTTGCAGCATCAGACCGGCCCAGAAAACGGGAATCGAGTAGAGCAGAAACAGCGTGAGTGTTGTTACCTTGTCGATTCGCGTGCCGATGCGGTTGGCGGAGTAGATGCCGATCGGCAGCGCCAGAGCATAGATCAGGAACGAAGAGATCAGTGCCAGCGGCAGGGTGACCTCTTTCAAGCGCAGGCGAATCTCGTCGCCAATCGCCTGGTTGCGGTTAAAAAGCTCCACCCCGAAATCGAAAGTCAACAAACCACCCCAGGGGTGACGCCCATCGCCGCCGAACCACTTGTGGCCGTCGGGCCTGACATTGAAAGGCCCGAGAAAGCCCAGATACTGGATGAAGAAATTTCGATCCAGGGCGTTCTCGTGCTTGAATTTCGCAATGCGGGACTCAATGTCGGCTCCCTCCTGCGACACCTCGCCCGTGGTACTTCCACCGAGCCCCAGAATCTGAGTCGCCGGATCGCCCGGAGCCGCATGCAGAAGCGCCAGAATGATCAGAATGATCCCCAGCATCGTGGGGATGGTCCACAAGATCCTACGAATGATGTACTGAAGCACGGTCCCTCGCCGGTGAGGTTTTAGGGAAGAGGCGTGGGTCGCGTGCCCGGGGTTCCCGCCGGATAGTACCAGCGGCGAATCGAATAACCGGGCGCGATCTTGAAGGCCTGGAAGCCACGAATGCGACGATTCATGGCGAATTTCTTGGGCGTGTTGATACCGAACATATAGGGCTGGATCTCCTCGTAGAGGTAACGGTGCAGCTCCTTCCAGATCGCCGCCCGCGCATCCGGATCCAGCTCTTTCTGCCCCTTCTCGATCAGTTCATCGACGTGCGGATCCATCACGCCGCACATATTGGAACTCTTCTTGTCCGGACTGCCCCATTTCGAATGCCACAACTGCTCCGGATCACTTTCGATCGACGGTACCCAGGCAAGATTGACCGCGTCGAAATTCCGCTCCAGCATGCGCTCGAGGAAGCTGGACCACTCCAGATTGCGCATGACCAGCTTGATCCCCAGCTTCTCGTACGCCTCTTGCA
>JALXCG010000270.1 GCA_026991065.1 Gemmatimonadota bacterium
CGACTTTGCAGATAAGCCGACTGGTTCATGTTGTAAGTCAGAGACAATCTGCCTCCCACAGCAGGCAATCTCGCATAAGAAACCCGCCCATTCAGGTTGTCGGACAAATTCTGATTCTCCGACTCAAAGCGCTTGCTGTAGCTCACCGAAGTGCTCAAATACTTGAGCGGCTTCACCTGAACGCTCAACCTCATGCCCTGACGAGCCTGGTCATCGGCCAACAACTCTTCCACCTCAGTTTTGTAGGTTTCGTAGTAAATGATTTTCCGCCGGTTGTCATAAGAGGCCCTGAGTGAGAATTTCTTGCTGAAACGATAAGTCGCTGAGACGTATAAGTTCACCAGGCGCGGATTTATGGAAACGGTCTCCCCTATTTTGTCGTACAAATCCAACTCAAAAGACCCAAAGAGGTTTAACTTTCTGAAAAAAGTCCCCGAATGCTGAAAATAAGCATAGCGGCGATCAATCTGCCCCAACATTCTTTGCTCCAATACACCGAGGGTGGTGAGTGAATAAAAATTTCTTTCGCGACGCCGGTGGCCTGCATAAACTCCATATTCAAACAAATCCGTATTTGTACCAAAGTCCACCAAATCCGGTTTAAACCCCACTATGCCGCCTGCATAAAACTCGCCCAAACTCTTTTCAAGCTGCAAGCCATCTATGGCGCCAATGGAAGAAACTTTGCGGTTGGTCTTGCGCCCCAGCACAACTTTCAAATTGTCTTCCAGCTCATACTGTAAGGCCAGGTTGTACACATTAAACCGCCCTTCGCTTTCCTGAAAGGGAACACCTTCCTCCAGATTTCTGCGGTAGTACATATAGGTTTCCAAGGAAAAGGGCGTTCCTGCAATCTGATGGGCATTTGCCGAAAGGCGAAGCATAGCACGATGCCTGCCGGGCACTTCATCTTCTGCAGCATCCAGACTGCGCGTACTGTAAGTGGCCCCCGTCAAACCCAAACGAATGCGCTGATGCCGCAGGTCGCCGGAAACGGGCGCAGGCGCCGGCCTGTAAGGCTGAAAGCCCGTCCCTTTCACAGGCTCCTCTTCACTCACCTCTTCTTTCACCTCTTCCCGTGCTCTGCTCATGTGTAACAAAACATCACCCTTTTCCAGAACACAGCCACCAAAAATCTCTGCCACACAAGAAGTAGAGGTCTTTTGAAGCACCTTAGCGCAGGGTTTCAAGCCTTTCTCCTCAGGCAAATAAAGCGTATCACCTATGGCCACAGAACTCATATCCGGAAAATCCGCATATACATTGGCTGCCGTAACAAAAGTAACTTTGCCTTTTTGCTTAGATGTTTGAGCCTTTAAGGCCACGGGCAAAGACAAAAGAAAAACAAAAAAAACAATCTCTTTCATAACGCAAAGTTTTAATCGTTGCCCGTAGGATGGCAGGAATAGCAGGCTGTGCTTTCATAAACATAACCGGAGACTCCGTTGTGTTTATTAGCCAATTCATTGGGGTCATCGTGCTCATGGCATTCTATGCAACTAAAGGTTGAGAAATCATCCGGAGCGCTGAGGTGACACTCGGCACAGACATCCCATTTGTTTTTGTGCTTGCCGCTATAGATGGGGAAAAAATCCCCATCGTGATCAAAGGAAGCCGGTTGCCAGGCGTCTTCGCTGTGGCATTCCTCGCAAGCCGTCGGATAACCTTCGGAGGAGTGGTCCGGATTGTTCGCGCCATTATAATCCGATTGGTGGCAGCCTACGCAGGTATTCGGCGTGTTGCTGTAATTGCCGTTGGTATGGCAGGCCGTGCATTCCGAGGCGATTTGTGCGTGTGCTCCCTGCAAAACGTAAAAAACGTCGTGATCAAAATCGGCCGGTTGCCAGGCGTTTTCACTATGGCAGTCATCACAAGCAGTCGGGAAGCCTGCCGAAGCGTGGTCAGGATTGTTCGTACTGTTGTAATCCGCTTGGTGGCAG
>JALXCG010000271.1 GCA_026991065.1 Gemmatimonadota bacterium
GCCGAGCAGGACGATGATGCTGCTCTTCATGCCGGCGGCGTGGGCGTGGGCGACGGCGGCGGTCATGGCGGCGGCGGTGGCCTCTTTGTCGAGCCGGCGGAGGACCTCTTCGTTGCCGCTTTCCAGTCCCATGTAGAAGATGCGAAGGCCTTTGTTGCGAAGATGTTGCAGATCTTCCTTCGACTTTTGCAAGAGGCTCTTGGCATCGGCGTAGGTACTGACCCGCTGGAGGCGGGGGAAGTGGCTGGTGAGCAGGTCCAGGATGGCATTGAGGCGGGCCGGGGAGAGGACCAGGGCATCGCCATCGGCGAGAAAGACGCGGCGCGTCTCGGGCATGAGTTCGGCGGCTTCGCGGATGTCGGCTTCGACCTCGGCGAAGGGACGCACGGCGAAACGCTTGCTGCGATACATTGCGCAGAAGGTGCAGCGGTTGTGGGTGCAACCGTAGGTCACCTGCAGGATGTAGCTGGAGGCTTCGCTGGGGGGACGGTAGACGGGCTGGAGGTAGCGCATCGGTTCTCAGGGACGCAGGCGCGCGGCACAAGCGGCGAGAGCGGCGTCGGCCTCATCGACCAGGTCCTGCAGGATCTCCCGCAGCGGCTGGGTCCGGCGCAGCAGGCCCACCGACTGGCCCGCCATCAGCGATCCGGAGGCGATGTCGCCGTCGACCGCGCCGCGCCGCAGACCACCGATCCAGTATTCCTCGACCTTGTACTGGGCCTCCTGGCGCGTGATGGAGCCGTCGGCAAGCTCCTTGAGGAGGCGGAGCTGAAGCTCGCCGAAAGAGGCCATGGCGGAGTTCTTGAGGGCGCGCACCGCCACCACCGGCAGGGCCGAGCTGTATTGTGGCGTGGAGACCGCTTCGCGGGCGCGCGCCTTGATGAAAGCCTGCTTGAAGAGCGGGTGTGCTTCGCACTCTTCGGCGACCACGAAGCGGGTTCCCAGTTGGACGCCGGCGGCCCCCATCAGGGAGAGGTGGGCGATCATGGCGCCATGAGCGATGCCGCCGGCGACGAAGATCGGCAACTGTTCGCCGAATTCGAATAGAATGCTCTGCAGCAGAACGATGGTGGAGACATGGCCGATGTGGCCGCCGGCTTCGCTCCCCTCGAGAATCAACGCGTCCGCGCCGAAACGGATCATCCGCTCCGCCATGGAAGCGGTGGAGGCGAAACAGATCACTTTGGCGCCGCTCTCCTTGGCCTGGCGAACCTCACCGCGGCGCGGCAGCGAGCCGGCGAAGATGATATGACTGAGCTGTTTTTCGCAGCAGATGTCGAGGTGCCGGCGGTAGTTGGGGGCGATGACGATGATGTTGGCGCCGAAGGCGTGGGAGGTGAGCGCGGCGGTGGCATCGATCGCCTCGGCGAAGAGATCAGGGGGCATGTTGCCGCCGGCGAGCGACGCGAAACCGCCCAGCTCGCAGACGCTGGAGACCAGCTTGGGGTTGGAGATCCAGGTCATCGCGCCGCAGATGATCGGCACCTCGCACTCCAGAAAGTCGCGACCGCGCTGCCACAGTGGGGCCAGGCGCGGGGTGGGTTGCACAGGTGTCGGGTTGCTCATGGTGGTTCCGTTTCTTCATTTCCGCGCGAGAGGGCGGAAAGGCATGCGGAGAGGCGAAGAGGGTGAGGTTTGAAGAGAGGTGTGACGTTGCCCTCCCGCGAGACGGGCAATGATATCAAAGAGTCGCCGGCGGCCGGCGGGCGGCCGTGGTTATTCTGTGTTTTTGTTTTCGTTCCGCTGGCGGTTTTCGCCACTCCACGGATCCATTCATGACTTCTACCCGCCAAACAACGGTAACCCTTGAGCACCTTTCCCGCGTGGCGCGGCGGGGCGATGCGGATCTGCTGCGGCAAAAGATCACCGAAGTACCGGCGGACCTCTGCGCGCCCCTGATCAGACGGGTGGACCGCGAAGTGGAGGTTGCGGAGCGGG
>JALXCG010000272.1 GCA_026991065.1 Gemmatimonadota bacterium
GTAGATGCGTGGTGAACGCCTGCTCCGCCCCCCGGCGCAGAATCCGCCGCCACTCACCGCTGCTCCAGAGCCGGCTCTCGGCGTAGCCGGGCATCCCTTTGCGCGCGGCGAAGAAGAGAATCCGCCTCACTCCGAGCGCGGTGCATTCGCGCAGGATCTTGCGGCAGGTCTGCGGGCGCGCAAGCGCCACCAGCAAAGTGATCGCAAACGGCGCCGGCGGCTCTTCTCCCCACTCGAACTCCAACTCCAGGCCGGCCGCCCCCGCTGCTATGATTAACCCCTTGCCGCGTGGACCGTTCACCACCCCGGCATCGAACCGATCCCCCGCTTTCATCCGCAGCACCCGCAGCAGATGCTCCGCGCGGGGATCCTCCCGGGGCAGGGTGCGACGGGTTGTCGAAGTCGAAAACAGAATCAAGTTCATGGGAAGGATCCGGTGGATTCAGGCTGCGTGCCGCGCGGCGCTCTCCCGCCATCTTCCCGCAAAGCGCCCATGAGTTTCCACTCTCCCGATCTCCGCCCGTCCCCGTCCCCGCCCGCCGGCGATCCGCGCTGGCGCCACGCCCACAACCTCTGGCGCGGCTGGCTCGGTCTGCGCCCGCGGCCGCCGCTGGACCGCTGGCTGCGCCGCGAGATGGCAACCCGGCGCTACGGCAGCCGGGACCGGCGCAGGTATCGCGACATCCTTTTTGCCGCCGCGCGTTTTGCCGAACTGGGCGAATTTCTCTGCCGGCAAGCGCGGGAGCAGCGGCCACAGTCCGCGGCGGAGCACGACTGGCAGCACGCCATGGAGCAGTTTGCCGCTCTTTCGACTCCCCGATCCCTTGCCGCCGCCCTCGCCGACGATGCATCCCTCACGCTCTTTTTCGCCGTGATCCGCCGCCACGCCCTACCGCGCGATCTCCCACCGCAGCGGGATGAACCACCATCCGCCGCTCCGCTGCTGGCTGCCTTCGCCGGTTGGGCCGCCACCGCCGCCGCGCCGGACGATTCCGGCATCCCCGGCCCGGCACAACTGCTTCTCGCCGGCTTCCCCCTGGCCTGGCGCGACCAGCTCGCCGCCCGCGCCAGGCTCTCCGGCTGGGATCCGGCGACCACCCGCGCCTTCATCGCCGCCCACGCCCGCCGCCCGCCGCTCTGGCTCCACTGTTTCGATTGTCGCGATCCTTTTGAACCCCCTACTCCGCCGCCTGCTCCGCCCGATGCTCCGAACCCCGCCCGCGCGCTCTTCGCGCAACTGAGCGCTCAGTTTCCGGGCGCGCGCCTCCATCCCAGCGGCGCGATCGCCATTCCCGCCGGTCCCTCTCTTGGCGCTCTCACCGCCATCAAGCGCGGTTCTGCCATCGCCCAGGACCTGGCCAGTCAAAAGCTTGCGGCTCTCCTCGCCCCTCCGCGCGGCGCCCTGGTGTGGGATGTCTGCGCCGGCGCCGGTGGCAAGACCCTCAATCTCGCCGCCCGCGTCGGCCCCCGGGGCCACCTCCTCGCCACCGATCCGCGCCGCAGCGCCCTTCAGGAGCTGCGCCGCCGCGCCCGCGCCATCGGCCTGGGCAACATCGCCACCGCCCAGTGGCGTGCTCCCGCGCCTCTTTCCGTGCCGCAGCCCCTCCGTCGCAGCCTTGTTTCGCCGGCGCTTTTCGACTGGATTCTGCTCGATGCTCCCTGTGGTGGCAGCGGCACCTGGCGTCGTGCTCCCGATGCTCCGTTGCGCTCCTCGCCCGCCGATCTTGCGGTCCTGCGCAAGCGCCAGTACAAGATTCTCACCGCGGCCGCCCGCCACCTTGCCCCCGGCGGGCGCCTGGTCTACGGAACCTGCTCCTTCATCCCGACTGAAAACGAAGAGCTGATCCGCGAATTCTGTGCCCGCAACCCGGAGATCCAACTGCTCCGCCAGGAACTCCTGGGCTCGCCGGCGGAGGATTCCGACACCCTCTTTGGTGC
>JALXCG010000273.1 GCA_026991065.1 Gemmatimonadota bacterium
GGGAGGGGGCAGAAGAAACACTGGGCGGTACCCAGGTAGAGGTCGTCGCCAAAGGGCTCCAGGGAGCGGATCCCGTAGTTGTTCAGGTCTCCGAATCCGGGCGGCGCCAACCTGCCGAGGAGACCGATTTCGCGTACCCAACGGTTGCCGTCGCGCGTGCGGTAGAGCGTTGCGCCATGGCGAAAGGGTGCGATCAGCCCCATGACAAAAGTGCCGACAAAGAGCTGGTCGTCGTAGATCTCCATATCCCAGGCATACTTGGCTCTGAAATCGCCGAATCCGGAACTGCCGACCTGCTGCCAACTGTCGCCGGCGTCGTCGCTGCGCCACATGGTGAAACCGGTGAGGAAATTGACCGTTCCAGCGTAGAGCGAGCCCTGGAACTCGATCATGCTCATCACGCCGGAGGTGTTCGGGTCGCCGAAGCCGGCCGGTGTCGCTGCTTCCGGCCCAACCACTTGTTTCCAGAGCAGGCCATCATAACGATAGATCTGGCAACCGGCGGGATTCCAGGTGCCGGCAAAGAGGCGGCCTTTGTGTCCCACCAATTCGCTCACACTGAAGTTCTTGAAATCGCCGAATCCGGGCAGTGCGGCGGGCAGCCAGATCCGTCCGCCGGTGGAGTAGATCTGGCCGCCGATCGGGCTCGATACTCCGATATAGAGCCGGTCTCCCCACACCGTCATGCCGCGCACCGAAATGTTGAGCGGATTCAGCAGGCCGTCGGCACCAAACTGCTTCCAGTTCACGCCGTCGGGTGAACGCCAGATCTCGCAGCCGGTATCGGTGTTGAAAGTCCCGGCATAGAGGCGCCCGTGATACGTCTCCAGGCCGCGAATGCCGGCATTGCCGACATCGCCGAAGCCGCGGTCCGCGACCTGTTCCCAGGCGCTGCCGTCATAGCGCCAGAGTTCTGCTCCTTCACTGACGAAGCGGGTGAAGTCGGGGATTTCCGGAATGTTGGGGATTCCGGGGATATCGGGCCAACCCTTGGCCGCCGCCAGCGACGCCATCCAGCACTCCGCCGGCAGATCGAAGGGCCAGTGCTCGAAAGGCAGACCGATGGTGGTATTCAGCGTGCCCACGTAGAGGTTGTCGTCAAACGCTTTCATGCTCCAGGCGTAGCGGTTGTTGTGGTTGCCGAAACCGTCGGCATTGACCTGGGTCAGGTGGCGGGTGGGAATCTCCTGCGCGTGTGCTATGGGCGCCCGTGTGGCGGCGGCGACTGAGGCAGCCGCGGCGATGCAACCGGCAGTAAGCAATCTTCGGTCGGGGATCCAGCGACGAGTGGTGGTCATTTCCAGTCCTCGATAAAGGGTCAAGCCGACACCGCGCGGAACTCCATTGGGATGTGCTGCGCCAGTGCGTTTCAGACCTGTACAGAGTAACCTCCCCGGGTGCCACCCCCAACGACCGACCGTCATTTCTGCAATTGTAGCGGCTCTTTTGCCGGCTTCCGCCCGCCTTTTCTCTCCTGCGTCGTCGATCCGGCGGGGGAGTAGTCCAATCAATCCACCTGGCCCGCCGGCCTTGTGATGGGTTCCGGTGATCGCTCCGGCGCTCTTTGCGTGACTTGGCGGAGCGCGAGGTGGGCAAGCGCCACCAAATAGGGCATCCTTGCAAGCAGCAACCCGTTCATTGCCCGCCGAGAATCATCGATGCCGCCAACCAACTCTTCAACGCCAGGAGCGCCGCCGCCTCCGCCCCCAGTGGCCGGGACCGGCCGTCGCGGCGAGCGTTTCCGCGTTCTTCTTGCCTCGCCCCTCTTGCCCGCTCTGGCACTTCTCCTGCTGCTTTTTGTTGCCTACATTCCCGCGCTCCACGCCGGTTACATCTGGGACGATGACTCCTACGTCACGCAGAATGCCACCCTGCTCGCGCCCGATGGACTGCGGCGGATCTGGATGGAGCGCAGCGCCTCACCGCAGTACTATCCGTTGGTCTTCACCACCTTCTGGCTGGAGCACCGGATTTGGGGGTTCAACCCCGCCGGCTACCACATCGTCAACATTCTTTTGCATGGCCTCTCGGCGCTGCTCTTGTGGCGCCTCTTGCGCCGGCTGCGACTCCCGGGTGCCTGGCTCGCTGCCGCCATCTTTGCCATCCACCCGGTCCACGTTGAATCGGTTGCCTGGATTACCGAACGCAAAAATGTGCTCTCCGGTTTCCTCTACCTGGCCGCCGTCGCCACCTTCTTGCGCTACGCCGGCATCGGTGGGCTCTCCTCGTCCACCCCGGGCGGAGGCGCAGTCCGGGATGCCCGCCCACTCTCCATGTCGTGGGGCTGGGCGGTGGCAACCGCCCTCCTTTTTCTGGCCGCGCTGGCTGCCAAGAGTGTCACCAGCACGCTTCCGGCGGTTCTGCTTCTGCTGGTCTGGTGGCGCCGCGGCTCCATCTCCGCGCGCATCTGGGCGCTGCTGCTGCCCCTCTTCGCGATCGGCGCGGGGGCGGGCTTGAGCACCGCCTGGATCGAGAAACACCATGTCGGCGCCGCCGGCGCCGAGTGGGCGTTTAGTTGGGCTGAGCGCATGCTGATCGCCGGCAAGGCGCTCTGGTTCTATGTCGCCAAGCTCATCTGGCCGCATCCGCTGATCTTTTTCTATCCGCGCTGGCAGATCCACCACGCACCACTGGGCGCCTATCTCGCGCCTTTGGCCGCGCTGCTGGTCTTGCTGCTTCTTTGGCTCTTTCGCCGCCGGTTGGGCCGGGGCCCCCTGGTTGGTGCCCTGGTTTACGCTGGAACCATCTTTCCCGCACTCGGCTTCATCGACGTATACCCCATGCGTTTCTCTTTCGTCGCCGATCATTTCCAGTATCTGGCCAGCGTTCCGATCATTGTGCTTGCCAGCGTGGCGCTCACGTCTCTCGGACGTCGCCTGATTCCACCGCCCACCGCCACCTTCGCCGCTCCTCTCCTTGGCGCACTCCTGCTCCTGTCGCTGGGGCGTCTCACCTACCTCCAAGCCAAGGCCTACGCCAACCCGGAGACGCTTTGGCGCACCACCATCGCCCACAATCCAAGTGCCTTCGCGGCGCAAAGCGAACTGGGGTTGATCCTCTACCGGCGCGGCGATCTCGATGCCGCCGCGGCGCGCTTCCAGGCCGCCATCGATCTCAAGCCCGACTACTATGAGGCGCTGAACAATCTGGGAATCATTGAGAACCTGCGCGGGAACCACCAAGTTGCCGCCGATCTCTTCCGCCGCGCACTCGATGTCTTTCCCGGCTATGTTCCCGCGTGGGTCAACTTGGGGACCGCGGAGTATCGCCTCGGCCACACCGCTGAAGCGATTGCCGCGCTGCGGGAAGCACTGCGCATCTTCCCCGATGGCGCGGAGACTCTCTGCAACTATGGCGCCATGCTCGCCGTCAGTGGGAATGTTACCGAGTCAGCCGCCGCTCTCGATCGCGCTGCCGACCTGGGCATGGTGACCGCACCGTCGCAACTGGCTCTGGCGGCCGCCTACCTGAAGCAGCACGACTATCCGGCGGCGCTCCGCCATTTTCAGATGGGGATCGACGCCGATCCGTCCAATGCCCGTCTCTACAACGGCAAGGGAGTTGCCCTGGCTCACCTCGGAAGGCTGGAGGAGGCCGCCGAGGCGTTCGAAAAAGCCCTCGCGCTCGAACCTCGCAACGCGGAATACAGCGCCAATCTGGGACGTGCTCGCCGCACTCTCCTGCGCAAGCCGCCGCCCCCTCCTGCCCAATAGCGGCGAAGGCCTGAACCGCGGAACTCGTTCAGTCCCGGACCCGCGGCAGGGCTCGAATCACAATTGCGTTCTCCGGGCAGGGGGCAACACAGATCCCGCACCCGGTGCAAAGCTCCGGGTCGATGATTGGGCGGCGTCGCTCATCCAGCGGGATCGCCTGCTCGGGGCAGACAAAGATGCAACTGGTGCAGAACACCCGTTTCCAGGCCAGGCACGCCCCGCGCACCAGCAGGGCCAGGCCGATCTTGCCGTGAGGCACGGCAACCGCCGCCCCGGCCTCGCCGCCCGCTGCCATTGCCCCTGTCGCTGCGGCCGCTGCATCTTCACCGTCTTCGGCGGCAACCAACTCCCGCCACCGCGGGCAGACCGCATGGCAATCGCCGCAAAAAGTACACCCCGCCTCTTCGAACCCCAGCACCACCACGTCGGGATTCAGGGGATCGCGGCGAATCAAGCGCTCCGCGCACGCGGCGATGCAGGGGGCGGAGCACGCTTCGCAACTCGCCCCGGCCGGCAGACAAGGAGGCCGCGGCGCATCCCGAGTGACCGCCGGAGAGGCCACCGGCTGCGCCGCCGCGGGTTCCCGGCGCTGCTCGCGCTCCTCTGCTGACTTGCGCCGGTGGAACCACGCCCCCCGAAGGAAGGCGCGGCGCCCCATGAACTTGTCACTCACTGCCGGTAGGTGCTCTCCACGAGGGGTTGGGCGTCCTTCTGGGCCGCGTGACACTGCATACAGTTGTAGCGTGCGCCGATGACATGGTCGGTCACCTTGTCAGGGTTGTTGCGCAGATCCGTGTAGTGTGATTTCGGGATCGGCACCGGATCGTCCTTGGCCCGCGGCTTGCCGATCTCCTCCGGCGCATCGTGGCAATCCAGGCACTGATTGTCACTGATCAGAATCGGCAGGAACTCCTCGACCACATGCGGGATCAGCGGCGGCGCCTCGTCGAAATAGCTGCCCACCAGGGCGTTTTCTCCCGGCTCGGAACCAACCACGGCCGGCATGGTCGGCGTCGGCGTGTCAAAGACACTCGCCGAAATCCCAATCTGGTCGTCACTGACCGTGTTCCCGGCCAGCGCGCTACCGCAAGAGATGGCCATGGCCAGAACCAGAGCCATGGAGGTGTTGCAATTCATCATTGGTTTCTCCCGGCGGGTGCGGCGGGTGGCGCCGGGGGAGCCGGTTCACACTGGCCGCGCCAGGCGAACGAAAGAGTCCCCTCGGGGCACACCGGAATGCAGCGCCCGCAATTCGTGCAGTCGCCGGACGCAACCATGCCGGCTTCAGCTGCACGTTTCAGATTCAATACGTGAGGCTCAGGGCAAATGATCGTGCATTCACCACAATGAGTACAGGTTTTGGCGTCGAAACCGATCCGCACCTGTGCGACCCTCCCGACGAGGGAGTAGAACGCACCCAAAGGACAGAGGTGCCCGCACCAGCCGTGGGGGACGAAAAGCAGATCGAAGAGAAAGATCCCGACAATCGCTATCCATCCCGCTCCCGCGCCGAAGATCACCGCTCGATGCAGCATACCGATCGGGCTGATCCACTCGAACGCCGCCACGCCGGAGAGCGCACTGAGCCCGAGCCCCAGCCCGAGCAACCAGAAACGCAGCGTGCGGCTCAAGTGCATCATCCGCCCCTCGATACCCAATCGGCGGCGGGTCCAGGCGGCCAGATCGGTCACCGGATTGATCGGACAGACCCAGGAGCAGAACACGCGTCCACCGAGCAAGCCGTAGAAGAGCAGCACCAGCGCCGCCCCCACGACCACTCGCGTGGCCAGCAGGTGCCCGGTCAGGAAGAGCTGCAGCGTGGCGAACGGGTCCGCCATCGGAACCACCCCGGCGAAGTCGGAAGCGCTCAAATCCCCCCGCAAGAGGGGGGCTCCGGCCAACTCCCAACCCCAGTGGGCGGTGCCGAAAAAGAGCATCAGGACCATGAACTGAACGAGGCGTCGAGCAATGAGGTAGGGCGTTCTCATGGCGTCAACCCCTCATTCAGATAATCCATGCTCTCCTGCAGCCTGCTGCCGATATCCTCCGGCGCCACCTCGGCGGGATCGAACTCCTGCGTAATCGCGTTTTCGGTCGTCCAGCCGAAGCGGTAGTGCTCACCCAGCTTGCCTTTGGCCAACGCCGGCGGCAGCACCTTGATCGCCGGTTCCGGCAGCGGGCAGGATTTCTCGCAAACCCCGCAGCCAGTACAGGCGTCACTGTGCACCACAGGAACAAAAACCGCATGCTTGCTCAACTTGCGAGGATGCGGCTCGACCGTGATCGCGGTGTTGGTCAACGGGCAGTCCCGATGGCAGATCTCGCAACGCAGACCGCGCCAGGAGAGGCAATTCTCGTGGTCCACCAGAACCGCAATCCCCATCTCGGCCTGAGCGATATCGGTCAACCCCGGATCCAGCGCCCCGGTCGGGCACGCCTTCACGCAGGGAATATCGGGACACATAAAGCAAGGAGTGGTGCGTGGCACGAAGTGGGGAGTGCCGATCGGTACCGGATCTCCCACCTTCGCCAGGTCGAGCGTGTCGTAGGGACAATCCACAACACACTGACCACATTTGATGCAGGTAGCGAGAAAATCCTCCTCGTCAAGCGCGCCCGGCGGGCGCAGCGCGAAGGGGGTCGCGTGAGCCTGCTCTTGCAAGAGATAGGCCCACACCGAACCGCCCAGCACCGCGCCACCCGCGCCACGCGCCAAGCGCTGAAAGAAATCTCGCCTGGATCGTTCCGCGCCAGCCATGGCGCTACGCCTTGTAGACCTTGATCGCGCACTTCTTGTAGTCGGTCTCCTTGGACATCGGACAGGTCACATCGAGCGTGACCTTGTTGATCATCACCGACTCATCGAAGAAAGGCACGAAGGTGTACCCCTTGGGCGGGCGATTGCGTCCTTGCGTCTCGACGATCGCCTTCACCTTGCCGCGGCGCGACTCGATGACCGCAACATCGTTGCGACTCAGCCCCCGTTTCTTGGCATCTTCCGGGTGCATGAAGATCTGTGCCGCGGGAACCGCGCGATGCAGCTCGGGAACCCGGCGGGTCATCGTACCCGTGTGCCAGTGCTCAAGCACCCGCCCGGTGCAGAGCCAGAGGTCGTAGTTGTCGTCCGGCTGCTCCGGTGGTGCCGCGTAAGGACGGAAGAAGATCTTCGCCTTGCCTTTCAACGACTTCTTGTTCTTGTCGGTTACCCCATCCAGGTCGCCCGTGGGCAGCGCCTTCAGTGCCGGCCCGTAGAACTCGAAGCCGGAACCGGCCGAGACATAGGGATCATACTTCTCGTTGAAGCGCCACTGGGTCTCCTTGCCGTCCACCACCGGCCATTTCAGGCCGCGCACATCATCCGCGTAGTAGCGGTCGAAGGGCGCCAGGTCGTGCATATGACCGCGCCCAAAGGCGGCATACTCCTCGAAGAGCGCCTTCTCGGGGAACCAGTTTTCACCCAGATCCTGGACCGTGCAGTTGTCGTGACCCTTGGCCACCGGATCGGGCCAGCGGTAGCGCTTGTTCTCGGGGGTGGCGAAAAGCACATCGTAGAGCGTTGCATCGGGCGAATAGCCCATCGCCTGCGCGGCCGGCAGCACATCCGGCAGCTTGCCCGGCGGGAAGTCAGCGTCCTGCAGCCCGGGAATCGGCTTCTCGCCCCAAACCTCCCTGAGCTTGAAACGCTTGGAGAACTCGAGCACCTGCCACACATCGCTCCGCGCCTGCCCTGGCGGCGGACACTGCTGCCGCCACATCTGGGTCCGTCGCTCGGCGTTGCCGTAGGCGCCCCACTTCTCGAAGATCATCGCCGAAGGCAGAATCAGGTCAGCGACCTTCCCCGAAATCGTCGGGTAGGGATCGGAACAGACAATGAAATTGTCCATCTCCCGAGCCGCCTTGAGCCAGTGGTTGGTATTCGCCGTTGCCTGGAACGGGTTGTTGACCTGGACCCAGGCAAACTTGATCTTCCCTTCCTCCAGGTCGCGCATGATTTTCACAATGTGCGAACCGGTCTTGGGATTCAGTGTCTTGGCCGGCAGCTTCCACAACTTCTCGGCGCGCGCGCGATGCTTCGGATTGAACACCACCATGTCGGCCGGCAGGCGGTGGGCGAAGGTTCCTACCTCGCGCGCTGTGCCGCAGGCCGAGGGCTGACCGGTGAGCGAGAACGCACCATTGCCCGGTTGCGCGTGCTTGCCCAGCAGCAGATGCACCATGTAGGCCTGCTCGTTCACCCAGCTACCGCGATAGTGCTGATTGAAGCCCATGGTCCAGAAACTGGCCACCTTGCGACCCTTCTCGCAATAGAGATCGGCCAACTGCACCAGCTTCTTCTTGAAATCCTCCAGCGACTCATCCACGTCGCCCTTGGCCAGCTCCGCCACAAAGTCCAGCGTATAGGGTTCCACCCCGCGCTTGAACTCCTCGAAAGTGATCATCCAGTGGGCCACCGGCTTCTTCGTGTGGGTCTGCTTCACCTTCATCCCGGCAGTTTTGCGCTGAGCGATCGCTTCCCACTTGTCCAGTGTGATCTCGCGCTGCTTCGCCTGCGTGTCCCGCTCCGCCGCAAAGGCGAATTTGTCGGTGCCCCGCATCCCGTAGCCGATGTCGTAGGGACCGGTGGCGAAGACACAGTGCTTCTGCACAAAATCCTTGTCCATGGCATCCCGGTGGAGAATCTCGCGCGCCAGGTAGTTCCAGATCGCCAGATCGGTGCCGGGCCGGAACACAATCTCCAGATCCGCCACGGTCGAGCACTGATTGCGCTGGGTGGTCAGATTCACCACCCGCACCCGTTCCGGATGGGAGAGCCGATTGTCCGCCGCCCGTGACCACAGAATGGGGTGCATCTCGGCCATGTTTGCGCCCCATGTGACCACCGTATCGGTCAGTTCCAGATCGTCGTAGGTGCCTGCCGGTTCGTCGATACCGAAGGTCTGAATGAAACCGACCACCGCCGATGCCATGCAGTGACGCGCATTCGGGTCGATGTTGTTGCTGCGGAATCCCGCCTTCATCAGCTTGGCGGAAACATACCCTTCCTGGATCGTGTACTGCCCGGATCCGAAGATCGCCACACCGGTCGGACCCAACTCGTTGTAGGCCTTCTTGAACTGCTCCTCCATCACGTCGAAGGCCTTCTCCCAGCTCACCGGCTGGAACTTGCCCTTCTTGTCGAACTTGCCGTTGGTCATCCGCAGCAGCGGCTGCGTAATGCGGTCCTTGCCATACTGAATCTTGGCGTTGAAATAGCCCTTGATGCAGTTCAGCCCCTTGTTGACCGGTGCCTTCGGATCACCCTTGGTGGCGACCACGCGCCCGTTGTGGGTGCCGACCAGCAGCCCGCAACCGGTGCCGCAGAAACGACACACACCCTTGTCCCATTGCCAGTTTTTTTCCGCTTGGCTGGCGAGCGCCCGTGCCTCTTTGCTCAGAGGCAGGCCGACCGCCATGGCCGAACTCGCAGCGATGCTCGCTTTGAGAAAATCGCGACGCGAAGAATCCATTGCGTGCTCCTTGAAAGAATCAGAAACAGCCCACGGCGACCCCTGGCCCGGTTGGGCGCAGGAAGAGTACCGACCTTCCCGCAACCGTTACGCGCAACGCATCAGTCGCGGAGAAATTCGGGAACCTCGGGAAGACCATCTTCCAGGTCGTCGGGGATGCCATTGATGATCTCTTCGTCTTCTTCGAAGTGATGTTCGACCATCTCGGCCAATACGATATGAGGCAGGCTCTTAATCCGCTTCAGCCCATCCACCTCGGCGCCCACGGTCGGCGCTTCCTGCACCACGATCAGGCGCCCGGATTCAGGGTCGCGATGATGAACCTCGACGCCGGGCAACTCTTCCAGTCGCACGACCGTGGCTTCCAGTTCCGCGGGGGGAACGATCACAAGGATTCCGGAGTAATTCACCTGCACTCCAGGAAAGGGTTCACCACTCAGTAGGCGGCCACGCCGAGCCCCAACCGGACTCCGTGACCGCCGAGTCGCACGTCGACATCTCGCCGCGAACCGCGCCGACCCTTCGGTGTCGTTTCTTACTCCGACACCGGGCGAGACCATAGCATGATTCGGATGCGGGTGTCCGGTATTCCGTCGATACCGGGCACCGATTCGGCCCCGGGCAGCGTCGATTTTTTCCGTCGCAACAGATCGACTTGCCGCGCCCTTATCCGCAACTGCGCGCCTTTTTTTTCGAGGACAAAGTTTTGGGTTGTCCGGACCGCCGGCGGGCCCCCAACGGGCGTTCACGCGGCGGCTCCGGACCCACTCTCACCGAAGCTGTCTACCGTGCAGCAATCCCCGCTCCCGGCTCCTCTCCGCGACACCCGCGGCCGGCCCGCCGCGCACTGCCGTCAGGCGTAGAGCCCGCGCAACTCCGAAGCCCGCGTCACCCGCTCGATCGCCACCACGAAGGCCGCCACGCGCAATGGGATGTTGCGCTCAAGGTGGGTCTTCAGGACCGACGCGAATGCGGCTTTCATGATGCGGTCCAGATCCTCCTGAACCCGCTCCGCCGTCCAGGCGTAGCCCATGCGGTTCTGCACCCACTCCAGGTAGGAAACGGTGACCCCGCCGGCGTTGCAGAGGATGTCCGGAATCACCAGAACCCCCTTCTCATCCAGAATGTCATCGGCTTCGGTGGTCAGCGGCCCATTGGCTCCCTCGGCGATCAAGCGGGCGCGGATGCGGGGTGCGTTCTCGCCGTCGATCTGGTTTTCCAGCGCCGCCGGCACCAGAATATCGACCGGCAGTTCCAGCAGCTCCTGCGGATCCTCCAGCCGGCGAACTCCCTCGAAAGCGTTCTCCACCCCGGCCAGCTTTCCCTTTCGCGACTGGGTGTATTCCCGCACCCGCGGCAGGTCGAAGCCGTCTTCGGCAACGAACGCGCCGGTGTCGTCGGAGAGGCCGATGACGCGGCAGCCCTCATTGTAGAGGTTCAAAGCACTGTAGCCGCCGACATTGCCGAAGCCCTGCACCGCCACCGTGGCTGTCTTCAGGTCCAGATTCAGGTGCTCGCAGGCCTCCTTGATGCAGATGACCACGCCGTCGGCGGTGGCGGTCTCGCGCCCCAGGCTGCCACCCAATTCGAGCGGCTTGCCGGTCACCACCTCCGGGCGGAACATCTTGGTGTGCATGGAGAAGGTATCCATGAACCAGGCCATCACCTGCGGGCCGGTGTTGACATCCGGCGCGGGGATGTCGCGGCCGTCGCCGAAAACGTCGATCAGTTCGGCAAAATAGCGCCGCGCCAGGCGCTCCAGTTCACCCGCGGACAGCTCCTTCGGGTCGACCACCACGCCACCCTTGCCGCCCCCCATCGGAATGTCGACCACCGCGCATTTGTAGGTCATCCAGAGCGCCAGGGCGTTGACCTCGTCCAGGGTGACCTTGGGATGGAACCGCACGCCTCCCTTGGCCGGCCCGCGCGCGACATTGTGTTGCACCCGGTAGCCGGTGAAAACCTTGATCTGGCCATTGTCCATCTGCACCGGCAGGCGGGCCTGGGTGACCCGGCGCGGCTCCTTGATCATCGCGATCTGGTTGGGCGTAAGTTCCAGAATCTCGGCGGCCCGGTCGAACTGCCGCATGGCATTGTCCAGAGCCGAAGTGCGATCGAAGATTCCGCGCATGGATTCTCTCCCGGCCGGCCTGCCGCCGGCGATCCGTTGAATGGCCGAATGACGGCAGGCGATGACGCGCGATGACTGCCGACGCATGTGGCGAAAGACCGCATGCTAACACCACTCGGTGCCGCCGGAAAAACAGTTCTTTTGCCGCGCCGGGCTGATTAATCGGCCACCCAGCGGCGGGTTGTGTATTCCTTAAACCCGTAGCCGTCGAAAACGCGTCGCTCCTCCCACGTGTCACCGGGGTCGCGCTGCCAGATCGTGCCGTAGTTGTGCGAGGTCTGCTCGTAGATGATGACTGTCGGCAGCAGTGGCACTGGCATATCCAGGATGAGTGCCTCGTTGACCAGAGTGTCCAGGGTCATGGAGAGCCGGGTCGTGCCGTTGTTGGCGCGAATCACAGTCCGGTTCGGGTAAAATTTGTGGTTTTGCCAGTCGAATCCCCAGCGGGTGTGCAGCACCGAGTATTGCAACTTGTTGAAAACCACCCGCTCACCCTCCAGGTCGATGCTCAGGACGCCGGCGGGGTTGAGGATGAAATCGCCCATCTCGATCGACAGGCCGGGCTCCGAAAACTGCACCCAGTTCCACATGGCGTTGGAGACGATCCATTTGCCCCAGTTGTGGTCATGGTAGCCGGCCACTTGATCCAGGCTGTATTCGGTGCCGTCGATGCGGAACCAGCCGGTCACCAACGCCCGTGGCATGTAGAGAAGCCAACTCATCCTTTCCCACGGCAAAACGCCGATTCGCTCCTGGTCACCGCTGAACCAGGGCTCGGCGTCGCGCTCATAGGTCAGATCCCAGGCGATGTTGCCGCCATCGATGCTGCCGGTGATCCGGTAGCTGTCTTCGCTGATCACCTGGATCTCGTTGGCGTCGCCGATGGTCACATCCGCCTGCTCGGTGGAAGCGCTGAACGCGGCGGTGTCAAAGGAGTCGGCGAGCGCCACCGACCCTTCCGGTGTGTAGGCGATCACGCCCATGTTGGACGAGCCCAGAGCAGAGAGGTTGTCAGGATCGACGATCGAGTAGGAGAAGATCGCCTCTACTCCCGCCTCCGCATCGTAGAAATTGAAATACCACCACTCGAGATACTGCGCGTCATGGCGCCCGTTGGCGAGCAGTGGGTAGTGGTAGGCATCGTCGGCCAGGGTCACCTGGTCGGGAGCGGGCGCGGCCGTCGCATTGGGCGAACCGCAGAGCAACAGCCCGAGGAAAGCGCAAGCGGGAAGAAGACGAGACAATGGGAGCAGCGGGCGGCAGTATTGGCGCGGGAGAGGTTCTGAATGCATGCTGAACTTCCGGTCTGAAAGGGGAGGAGAGGCATGATTGTGCGTTGCTCCCGATTCTAACCCGAACTGCTCGTCGCATTCTGCTCCGGCCGCGAATCCGGCCCGGAGGCCGTCGACCATTGCGGGGCGCCGCGGAACTCCTCGTTCGCCCACGCGGCGAAGAGGTGGCGCACCTTGTTGCGCTGGTACTTGCCGGTGCTGGTCACCGGCATCTCGGCGCCGAAGACGACCACCTTCGGGCATTTGTGGCGCGGCAGTCGGGCGGAGCAAGCGGCCAGGATCGCCGTCGCCGAGACTGCGCCATCGTCATCGGCCACTACATATGCCCCAACCTCCTCGCCGTAGATGCTGTGCTCGAAACCGACCGCGATCCCCGCGCGCACGCCGGGAATCCGCATCAGGACTTCGTCGATCTCCAGCGGTGAGATGTTGACCCCGCCGCGGATGATCAACTCCTTCAGCCGCCCGGTGATGAAGAAATAGGCCTGTCCCGCTTCATCCGGCAGCCAGAAGCCTTCGTCGCCGCTGCGGAACCAACCGTGGGTGAAGGCCGCGGCATTGGCGCTCGGGTTGCGGAAATAGCCGCGCATCACATTGTGGCCACGGATCACGATCTCACCACGTTCACCGGCGGCGAGCGGTTTTCCCGCCGGGTCATGGATCGCCATCTCGTTGCAGGGGAGGGCGACTCCGATGGCGGGAAAGCCGTGATCCCCGAGCCAGGAGCGATGCTGTTCCGCAGTCAGGTCGGTGGGGAGAAAGCAGGAGAAACAGGTGGTCTCGCTCAGCCCATAGCCATGCACGATGCGCAGGCCGAAGCGCTCCTCGAAGCGTTGCGCCAACTCCACGGTGAGCGGTCCGGCGCCGCAGATGATGTGGCGGAAAGTGGAGATCCCGGCCGCCTCGGGGGCGCTGATCTCGCCGGCTTCCGCGGCCCGCAGAAGAAATGCCAGGAGCGTCGGCACAACACTGACGATGGCGATCCGTTCCGCGGCGATCCAGGAGAAGAAGCTCCCGGTGCGAAAACGGGCGCAGAGCACGGCGGTGGCCCCCGCGGTCCAGGGGGTGAGCAGGGTGACCACGATGCCATTGACATGGTGGATGGGTAGCACGCAGAGGGTGCGATCACCACGCTTCAGGCCATGCCAGGCGGCGATCTGGAAGGCGTCGATCAGCAGGTTGGATTGGGTCAGCACCACCCCTTTGGGATCCCCGGTCGTGCCGCTGGTATAGATGATCAGGGCATCCGCCTCGGCGGCGACCTCGCCCGGGGTGGCCGGGGCGTGAGTCAGCGCAGTCTGAAAATGGGGAGTGGAAGAGGTCTCCGCCCCGGTGGCAATGATCATCTGCAGGTTCGGCAGCGTGTCCCGCAGCGCGGCTGCCCGGGCGACCTGCTCATTCCGGGCGAAGAGCAGACGCGCCTCGGAATTGCGCAGGATGTACTCGACCCGCGCGTCGGTTTCACCGACATTGATCGGCACCACCACCGCGCCGATGCTCCAGGCGGCCAGGTATTGGATCACCGTATCGGAGTGGTTGGCAGAGAGGGTGGCGACCCGGTCTCCCGCCGCCACGCCGGAATTCCGCAGAAAACCGGCAACCGCCCGCACCGCCCGTTGGAGTTGCCGGTAGCTCCAGGCGTGGCGCGTGCCGTCCCCGTCCAGAAACACCAGCGCCTCGGCGGAGCCCTCTTCGGCGGCGCGGGCGGCAAGCAGCTCCGGCAGGGTCGCCAGCGGGCGAAAACGGGCCGGGTCCGGCGCGGTGGGCAGGGCATGGGCGGCGGCGATCAACTCCTCCACACGGGGCGGCATCTGCTTCATCTCCCTTTGCGCTCGAGGGTGAAGCGACGTCCGATTGTGGTGTACTCCGCCCCGGCCAGGCGGCCGACCGGGTTCCAGCGGTCGATCGCGATGCGGCCATTGTCGACCAGGTCGTCGCGCAGGTGAAAGCGCACCACCTCGCCAATCACCAGGGCGCCGCCGCCGGCGGCCGCGGGCCCCAGTTCGACAATCTGCACCAGGCGGCACTCCAGGTTGATCGGCGATTCGCCGACCCGCGGCGGCTTGACCACGATGCTGGGCGCCGGAGTGAGACCGACTTCGCTGAACTCGCTCACCTCCGGAGGGAATTCGGTCGCCGCCGCATTGGCGTCTTCGACCAGTGTCTCCGGGACCCCATTGACCACGAACTCGCCGTTTGCGCGGATGTTGCGCAGGGTATCTTTTTCCGCGCCGTCACTGAAGCGCCGCAGCGGCGCGAAGACCACCGTGGGGGGGGCCGGTGTGGCGCCGGTAAAGAACGAGAACGGCGCCACATTGGCGATGCCGCCGGCATTGATGGTTGAAACGAAAGCGATCGGGCGTGGCACTATGCTGCCGATCAGCAATTTGTAGTTGGCGCGCAGATCCTGCTGCTGCGGGTCGATGATCATGAACGCGGCTCCAGCCAGCTATAGAGATAGTCCGGATCATCCAGCGGGCCCATGCCGGCGGCGGGGATGAGCGGGGCGAATGTGTCCACCATCACCGCCAGTTCGGCGGTTTCGCGGGCTCCGATCGAAGGCTCCAGCAACCCGGGCTGGGGGCCGTGGGGAAGACCCATGGGGTGCAGGGTGATCGATTCGCTTTCAATGCCCCGCCGGCTCATGAAGTTGCCCTCCACGTAGTAGAGCACTTCGTCGCTGTCGACATTGCTGTGGGCATAGGGGATCGGTATTGCCCTGGGGTGGAAGTCGAACGGCCGCGGCACGAAGGAGCAGACCACCAGCCCGGGCGCGGTGAAGGTAACGTGGGCCGGAGGCGGCAGATGGATCTTGCCGACACTGGGCATGAAGTCGTGAATGCTCAGGATCCATGGGTAGTAGAACCCGTCCCAGCCGATCAGATCGAAGGGGTGGTGGGATAGAAAGGTGGGCTGGAGGCGATCGCCGCCGACCTTCACGCGGATCTCGAAGCGTTCCTTGACGTCGATCGGGTCGCGCCACTCCGGCACCCGCAGGTCGCGCTCACAGTAGGGGGCATGCTCCAGCAACTGCCCATGCTGGTTGCGGAAGTGGCTCGGAGTCTCGATCGCCCCGCGGGTCTCCAGAATCAGCAGCTTGTTGCGCCCCGGCTCGAACACCCAGCGGTGGGTGACGCCGCGGGGGAGCACCACATAGTCCCCGGGGCGGAATGGCAGGTCGCCGAAGATCGATTCCACCACGCCGCGGCCGTGATGAACAAAGATCAGCTCGTCGGCGTGAGCATTGCGATAGAACCACGGGGTGGATGCCGTGGTCGGCGCCGCGACCGAGAGCGCCAGGTCCGCGTTGAAGGCCAGCAGCGTGCGCTCTTCAACCCAGTTGCCTCCGGGGGGCAACTGCTGTGTGCGCAGATGCCGCGGGCGCTGCATCGGGTCTTCCAGCTTTTTTCGCGGCAAGGGGATGGGCGCTCCCAACTCGGCCACTGCCGTGGGCATGTGCAGGTGGTAGAGGTTGCTGCTGGTGTCCGCAAAGCCGCGGCGGCTGATGAGTTCCTCGTAGGTGTGCTCACCTTTTTCGCGGTGAACGATGTGGCGCTGGCGCGGGATTCTTCCCCGCTGGACATAGAACGGCATCAATCCTCCTCCGTATCTGTGGGGGCCGCGACCTCCTGCCGGAGCACACCCAGTCCTTCGATCTCCATCTCCACCCGGTCACCCGGCTGCAACCAGCCACCGGCTGCCTCCGGAGTCAATTCCAGAATGCAACCGCTGCCCACGGTTCCGGAACCGATCACGTCGCCGGGATGGAGCGCGACGCCGCGCGCTGCGTGCGCCAGCATCTGGCCGAAACTCCAGTGGATCTCTTTCCAGTTGCCGCTGCTCAGGAGCTTGCCGTTGCGTCTGGCCAGCATGCGCAGGTCGTAGCCATTGCCGGAGCGGCGATCGGCGAACTCGTCGGCGGTGACCAGCCAGGGGCCGAGGCCGGTCGCAAAATCCTTGCCCTTGGCGGGCCCGAGGCCGATCCGCATCTCCTGCCGTTGCAGATCACGGGCCGACCAGTCGTTGAGAATGCAATAGCCCGCAATGTGGGCCTCCGCCGCGTCAGCGGCCAGGTCGCGGCCGCCGCGGCCGACAATCGCCCCGATCTCCAACTCGTAATCCAGCGCCTGGCAACCGGGTGGCGAGGGCACCCGAGCGCCGGGACCGCAGAAGACCGCCGGGTTGGAGAAGTAAAAAGCGGGAATCGCATACCACTCCGGCACCATCTCCAGCCCGCGATGCGCGCGCGCGGTGCGCACATGCTCCTCGAAGGCGTAGAAGTCCCGAAACGACGGCGCCCGGGAGAGCAGGGCGTGATAGCGCACGCGGCCCGGCTCCCAGGCCAGCGGTGGCGCAAGCGGGGCGGTGGCGGCGCACTCCTCTTCCAGGCTCCGCAGCACCGGCAGCCATTCATCCCAGCGGTCGAGCGCCACGCGCAGACTGGCCGGCGGCGCGGCGGCTGGAAGTTGGCCCGCCGCCCAGCGTCCGCGGGCGGTGAGATCGTTGATCGCGGCCGCTACATCGACAATGGAATCGGGTCGTACCAGGCCCAGGCGCGGCTTCGCGGTGGGCGAGGGAGAGAAGGTAGTGAGCTTGATTTAGAGAGTCCCCCGCCGAGCTTGTTCGCGCTCAATCGATTCGAAGAGTGCCTTGAAATTGCCCTTGCCGAAACTCCGCGCGCCTTTGCGCTGGATGAATTCGTAAAAGAGCGTTGGACGATCCTGGACCGGCTTGGTGAAAAGCTGGAGCAGATAGCCCTGGTCATCGCGGTCCACCAGAATCCCTGAACTGCGCAGTTGCTCGACCTCCTCGTCGATTGGACCGACGCGATCGAGCAGCGTGTCGTAGTAGCTGTCCGGAATGTCCAGAAACTCCACCCCATTGGCGCGCAGTTGCGCCACGGTGGTGACGATGTCGTCCGTATAAAAGGCCAGGTGTTGGACCCCGGGGCCGTGATTGAACTCCACGTACTCCTGAATCTGCGACTTTTTCAGCCCGGGAGCCGGCTCATTGATCGGCATCTTGATGCGCTCATTGGGGTTGGCCACCACGACGCTGCGCAACGAGGTGAATTCGGTGGAGACATCCTTGTCGTCGACGGTCCAGATGCGGTGGAAGCCGAAGATGCGCTCGTACCAGGAGACCACCGGCTCCATCTCGCCCTCACCCTGGTTGCCCACCATGTGGTCGATGTATCGCAATCCGACCGGCGTGGCTTTGCGAACGGAGGGCGCGGCGGCGGCGAAGCCGGGCAGGAAGGGGCCGCTGTAGCCATCCCGCTGAACAAAGGTGTGAAGGGTGTCGCCGTAGGTCTTCACGCTGGCGACCACCACGAAGCCGTGCTCATCTTCGAGCCGCTCGGGGGCCTGCACCGAAACGGCGCCGCGCTCGGTGGTCTGGCGCCACGCCGCATCCGCGTCGGTGACCCGGAAAGCAAGGCTGCGCACCGCATCGCCGTGGCGCGCCAAGAGAGCATTCAGCGGGTGATCGGCCTGCATCGGTGTTTCCAGGAGCAGGCGGATCTTTCCCTGTGCGAGAACATGGCTGGCGCGATCGGTACAACCGGTCTCCAATCCCCGATAGGCGCAGGGGTTGAAGCCGAAACGCTCCTGGTAGTAGATCGCCGCCTGTTTGGCGTTGCCGACCACATAACCAACATGGTCGACACCGAGGATTTCAAAGGGCATGGGGGCGCTTCCTGTATTTGTATGAGTGGTAGCTGCTGTCTACCTCCCATTAAAAGCGGAACGGCGCCCGCTTGTCACGGCCAAAAGAGCGGATCTTCCGATCTGCCCGGTCGCCACCGCCTATTGGGCACGCGGCGGGTCGCCGAAGTCGTCGGGATCGAACTCATCCGCTTCCGGCAGGGCGTCGATCTGTGCTTCGATCTGTTTTTCGTGGGCCGCTTCCTCCGCCTGCAACGATTCCAGGAGCTGCTTGATCGACTCATCCTGGACGACGTCAATGGCACCGGCATAGAAGTCATGGGCGCGTCGCTCCGCCTGCCGGACCGCTTCCAGCGCGGCCTGGATCGACATGCTGGCGCGGACTTCACGATAGTGGGGCGCCTCGACATCCAGGATCTCCGCCAGCTTCACCGTGACCGGCGCGTCGCCGAACGCCGCCCGCCGGCGCGCCTCCAGCGCGGCTGCGTGTTTCTCCTCGTTTTCCGCCATGAAGTGGAAGAACTCGGCGGCCTCGAAGGTGTGGTGGAGTTCGAGCGAATCGGCAAACTCCTCATAGCGCTGGTGGGCCTCCTTTTCGATGGCAATGGCGATGTCAAGAATGTCTTGCGTGGACAGCTTGGTGAAGTCGACGTTCAGAGCCATGGACTCTCTCCGGCTTTGGCTACAACTTGGGTTTCGATTGTTTCATTCCCCGGGACTCTGGCGTGATCGGGTGTGGCTGTCAAGGATGCGGGAAATGTTTGCGTACAAATGGGAAGCCCCGCGGCTGGAGAAGCAGCCACGGGGCTCGATCCGCGGATTCAGGTCGTCGCTACTTGCCGGCGCCGTGGCTGGCGGGAGAGGTTGCCGTTGGGGTTACGGCGAACGTAAAGACCGCCGCCTCTTCGGCATTCGGGTAGGTACCGGCGTTGGCCGTGTAGGTATAGGTTCCGAGAGGGGCATTGCCCGGGATCAGGTGCGTCACCGGGAGGGTCAATGTGGCCCCGGCGGCCACCTCCACCGATTGCGGACCGACCACCGGATTGCCTGGGAAGGAGACGCCGGAGGGCAGGGTGGCGTCCGCCCAGACCTGCACGCTGCGGCTGCCGGCGCCGTGGTTGGTGATGGTTCCGGTGTAGCTCAGGGTACCGCCCAAGGGAACCGTTTCAGAGTCCGGAACCAGGCGAATCTCAAGATCGGTGTCGGTCACCTGAACCATCTGCCGTGCCGACCAGGGGGCGACTTGGTTGTCCGCGTCGACTCCCCGGACCCGGTAGTAGTATTCACCGGTGGCGTGCCCACTGATCTCGAAGGAGCGATCGGGAGTCGCGGTGACCAGTGTCTGCACCGAGTCGAAATACTCGACCGGACTGATGTCATCGACATAGAAGCCCTCTTCCAGTACCGCCTGGTCGGTGTTGTAGGAGAAGCGCAGCATGACGGTTGAGCCGACGAAATCGGCCAGACTGAAAGTGCCCTGGATCCAGCCGCCGGATGAACCGGTGATTCCGTTGCCCTGGTTGTTGCCGTGGGGGTTGCTGTTGGTGGTGATGTTGCCCGCCAGGTTGGTCCAACTGGCGCCGCCATCGGCCGAGACCTGGACATAGGCGTAGTCCCAATCGTCTTCGATATTGTACCAGGTCCAGATCTCAACGGCATCACCGGCGCCGACCGCCAGATCGGTTTGGGCGGTCAGCGTGGCAACATTCTGATTCTGCTGCCCGGAATAGAAGGAGTGGCTGGAACTGTGGTAGCGGTTGGTGCGCAGGCTGAATCCACCCGCGGCGCTCCAACCCTGGCTCCCGCTTTCGAGATTGTCGGTGGCGCGGTGCAGCCCGCTCATCTCATCCAGGCGATAGGAGACCGGTGGATCGTAGCCTTCGCCGTTGCGGTCATCCCACACCACGGTGTAATCCGCTCCGCTGACCGCCGGCGCGCTCAACACAGAAGCCCGCGGCGGCAACACTTCAAAGGGGTTTCCCGCTTGCCGCGCCAGATACATGGCCGGCTCGATGTTTTCGTCGACGAAGCCCTGGATCTTGTAGGTGGCCGGCCAGAAATCGTCGCCGATCTCGCAGGTGATGGCGAAGATTCGCGGCTTGGTCTCCTGCTCGCCATACATCCAGTCATCGGCGTCACCATTGGTGCCGTAGAGGACGATTGAGCTGATGCCCGCGGTGTAGTGGTTGTCTTGTGAAAGTGAATCACCGAAGGTCGCGTAGAGTTCCTGCTCCGGGGTCGGCGAGGGAATGTAACCCCAGGGCCACAAGTAGTATTCCCCATAGGTGTGGAAGTTCACTGCGAAAACGAATTCGTGAGCCTCGCACAGGTCGCGGATCGCCTGCGTTTCCGGTTCAGAAAAAGCGGCGGAGCCGCGGTAGGTCTCATCGCTGGTGTAGGGGCTGGAGCCGATGTTGTCGTAGCCCCATTTGAAACCGTAATTGCGGTTGATATCCACGCCGTAGCCACCGCGCCGGTTCTTGCGCCAATAGGGGTTGGTCGTGTCGACATAGACGTAGCCGTCGGGGTTGACGATCGGCACGAAGAACAGCTCGCGATTGTCGACCAGGGCGGTCACCTCCGGATCGGAGCCGTAGTCATCGGCGAAGTGGCCGATCAACTGCAGAACCGTCTCGTTGGAAACCGGTTCGCGCGCGTGATGGATCGCGGTGTAGAGAACCTCCGGCTCATCCTCATCGGTCATCACATTGTCGGAGATCTTCAAGCCCCATATCGTACGCCCTTCGAGCGATGTTCCCACCTCGAAGCGGTGGGCGATCTCCGGGTGCGCCGCTTCGACCGCGGCCAGGTAGGAGGCATTCTCGGCATAGTTGCGATAGTCGCGCAGGTTGCCGTTGCCGAGGAACCCGTGGCGGTTTTCAAACTCCTGGTAGATATCGTCGGTGAGAACGACCAGCTCGTAGCCAAGGTTCTCCTCTAGATAGTCGCGCTCCTCCGGCGTGACGAAGGCCTCAATGTAGCCGTCGCTGGTGGGAGCGAAGAGGTCGATTCCGGAAGCCAGCAGTTGCATATCCTTGAGCGCGCTGTTGGTGTTGATGCGGACACGCATCTTGGTCGGCAGAGCAGCGCCCGGGGTTGTGGCGGCGGCGGGTAGAGCAGCCAGGCTTCCCAGGAGCGCGATCAGGCCGAACATGTGTTTGTGGGAAAGGGGATTCACAAGGTCCTCCGTGAGGGTTGCAGGAACGCAGCGCAGCGAGCGAGTCGGAACTCACGCGGGGCGGACAGATAAGGTCAGGTTCCCAGGCTCATGTGGCCCGGGAGGATAGAAGCGTTTGGATCAGAATAACCCTATCCGCAAGAAGTGTGCCCTGCCAAAGTAGGCGCACCGGCCTTGAAAGCAAAGGGAGACGGGGGGATCAAGTCTGCCCCGAGTGGGCGAAAAGACCCGGTCCTGAGGAACTTTTCCGGAATCGCCCGCCAGTGCAGCGGTTCCGGCTCTCCCCGGCCCACCGGCAGGGTGCCGGATGACGGGCGGCAAGGGAGTGCGGTGGGCGTACTTTGAATGGGCTGCGGGGAGTCGGGTTCGCGGGCAACGACGCAGATGGGGTCTTGATGGCGGATCGAGGGCGGTCCGCGTCGTTGACCTCACTTGCCCCGGGCGCTACCCTTCTAAATTCTCAGTTTTAGCTGACCCGAGACCAGGAGCCTGTCCCGCATTTGTATCGGCCGGCCGGCGCTGGATCGCTCTCGGAGTATCCCTCTTCGCCCCGCGCTGAATTGGGCGTTGAGCAGAAGTCATTGGCGGCAAATACGATGCGGATCCATCAGAGAACACAGGAGCGAATCC